>CAKTNU010000013.1 GCA_934589325.1 uncultured Oscillospiraceae bacterium
CAGCATCCCTCTGCTGCGTGCCGCCTCCGCGATGCCGAGCCACTCATCGGCCGTCAGCTCACGGCCGCGGCGCCGCTGCTCTTCGGGCGTCAGGTGGACATAGCACATGCGGCAGTTGAAATTGCAGCGTGCGGTCAGCTCAAAATTGCCGGACAGCGGCGTCCCGTCGCGGCAGGCCTTGGCATGCAGATAGCTCGAAAGGCGCGGCTCGATGCTGTTGTCCATTATATCATCTCCCGGTTTTCATTAATTCGTTCTGCAGCGCTGTCACTGCGCCCTCGTCCTTGCGGCAGTCCAACCGGAGCACCGGCAGGCTGCTGACGAGCCGGGCGGCAAGCTCCGTCATTGCTGACGCGGAGTCCGCATCCCACGGGTAATACGCGCACTGGTTAAGGATGCGCATGAACGCCTCGCGCTTTGCCGGGACCGACACGCGGTTCACCGCCGCCTGCTCGGGCAGGATGACCGCCCGTATCGGTGCGCTGACATTCTCGCATATCCGCGAGGTGCCGGAGTAGAAGATGCCGTGGGCATACCCGGCGTTCACATCGACGAGCGCCCTGTCGCCGTTGATCACCCGCGCCGAGGCATACCTGCGCCACAGCTCCGCCTGCGTGCTCTTCCCTATCCCGCTGACGCCGGAGAACAGCAGCGCGTCCCCTTCGGCGCGCAGGACATAGGAGCTGTGCAGGATAAGCATCCCCCGCGCCGCGAAAATATCAAACAGATCTGCCGCGGCGAATACCGTAAAGCCAGACGTCTGTCCCCGCGACTGCTCCGTCAGCCACAGCTCCGATTTATCACCGTCCGTCACGCACAGCGAAAACGGCTTGTCCGCATAAACATTGAGCGTATAGCGCGCACTGCCGCGCTGCCAGCGATATGTCGTCCCGTTATCCGACGCATCCGGCGGCGCCGTCGGCAGTGATGCGTGATACTCAACATATATCGTATGGCAGACGTCACCCTCGGCAGATGCAAACGGAGCGCAGACCCGGCTGGGTTCAAGCGGATCGGGCGTTTCAACGCGGAAGCATATGCTCCCGAAGCGGAAAAACTCACGGAACATAGGTAACAAACATCACACGGCTCTCGCCGCCGCGGAAGTGCAGCGCCGTACCGCTGACCGTGGTGCCGGGCGCGATAGACGATATCCCGGTACGGTAGGTAATGCCGCCCATATAGCTGTCACCCTGTACGGACTTGTAGTACACGTAAAGCTGGCTTATCTCGGCGTCGGTATTATTCGTGACGTATATCACGCCGTCCTCCGCATCGACTGACACCGCGTCCTCGCACATAGACATTCCGCCGTCAAACTCGGCATAGGTCGTCATCTCTCCCTTGAAGCCGGTCAGCTCCTCGGGCATAGCCTGCTTTGACTGCTCGAGCACACGGACGGTCGCTCCTGCCGGAAGCGTAGTAAAGTCAAAATCGTATTTCTCCTCGCCGCGGCTGAGCACAACGTGTGCGTACTGCACATCGGAGCTGCCCTCATTCGTGATAAAGACGCTGAACACGCCGGATACTGCCTCGTCGCTGCCGTCCTCGACGAAAATGCCGGTGTAGCTCTCGGCCTTTGTGACCTTGAGTCCGCTGCCGAGCCATACCGTGTCAAATTCCGCCTTCGGCTCCGGCGTTTCAGCGGCGGGGACGGGCGTGGGCATCGGAGTCGGCTCTGCGGTCGGCTGCGGAGCGCCGCCATGCGAGGCGCGGGCGGCGACTATCATCACCGCCAACAGCAGCGCGGCAATAAGAAGGACTATCAGGAGAAGCCTGTTTTTCTTTTTCATAAATTCTCTCCAAATACGGAACAAATGCCCCGCCCTAACGGGCAGGGCATTGTTCATATTGTTTGTTCAGGATGTGAATACGTTAGTATCTGGGAACGGATTGTGATAGCAAATTTTGTTATCGCCATCAACGGGAGTATAGTTGCATCCAATACTCTCTGTAAATGTTATTATATCCGTATCTGGATCCGTCACTTTGCAGTCTCCGGAGGAGTGATGCGAGATCAACTGGCAGCCATTTGCTATACTTGAACTAAGTTCGAAGCTTTCGAAGTAAGCCTGAGGCTTCACATATTTCTTTTTCATGTTTACTTCACGCTCCTTCCTTAGAACCAGCGGCCAAACAGATCGTCGAGCCAATCCCTTATCGGGCTTGCAGACTTGACAACAAGCGTTGTGGTGTAGGTCTTCTCGCTGACTGCTCCGTCGTTGTCGATCGCGACTATTTCGTAATCTGCCGTCTGTGCGTTATCCACAGTGTAGGTAAATACATGATAGGTCACGCGTTTTGCGTTCCAGCTCCAGCCGGTACGCTCGGTGCGGGTCTGATAGCTCTCTATCGGCTCACCGCCGTTGACGCTTATTGCGGTCACGTCCTCGGAGGTCTTGACGGTCAGCACCGCACGGCCGCCCTGACGAACCTTGTTCCAGCTCATGCTGACGGAATCCGGCTCGAAGGTCTTCTCCTGCGGAGGCTCAATGCCCAGCATGCTCATCAGCACGGCGGGTGCCTCGCTGACGACCGCATCGTCGACCAGCGCCGCCGCAGTATTGCCGTCCGGGTCGGTCTTATAGGTTATCTTGATGTTGGTCAGCGAGAGGATGTTGTCACCGACATTCGCAACGACGATAACGCCGGATTCCTGACCGTTGTTCGGCCAGATGATGCGGTGAGTTATGGTGTAGTACATCTCGGTCGCGGTGGCGATCTCGGTGACTGTACCGTTATTCACCTGAGCCTTTGCAGTTCCGGTAGGAGCCTTCGCCGCTATCTGGATAGCCGCAATATTGCTGGAGTCCGCATTCAGCTTGAATGCGATCGCCTGATTCGCTGCAAGATAGACCTCATTATTCGGGCCGAAGTTGGTGTAATCGCCAAGCTCCGCTGCACCGTTGCCGTCGACAAAAACAATACCCTTTGCACTTGCCGGATCGACACTCAGCGACTTGGAATCGATGAGCTGATTGCGCAGTTCGATGATCTGCGGCCAGCCCTCGTTGTCCGCCTTGTATGCATCGCCTATCGTGCCATCCGGATTTTCCCCGGCCGGGTCGTATATGCGAACCGCATCAAGATAGAAGTCATAGCTGCCGGAGGCATCCGCATTATTGTGGTCATATGCAGAAGAATACTTTATAGTCAGCTTCACCGTATAGGTACCATAAGGCAGCCCCTGGCCGCGAACAACCGGTATCTGATACAATGCGTTCTCTGTATCGCTCGTAACAGTCCACTTGTAGTTCTTTGTGTAGGTAACATCACCGGACTGTTCGGGCTTTCCATCGAGTTTTGCGCCCTCAGGGAGGCTATCTACCTTTTCGCATGTGTTGTGCCAGTTATTGCTGTCATCAAGTGTCCAAGTATATTTGTTGAAGCCATCATCACTGCGTATATAACCGTAGTATGTATCAACAGCCCAATTCTTTTTCACTTTTTCGCCGTTTGCCTTTGTACCTTCAACATCAACAAGCAGCAAGCCCGTATCCTTGCTTGTGAGGGATATGAGGTCAAAGCCGGTGCCGGTGAAGGTGAAGGTGGCGGTGGGAGGATTGGAATTGGTCGTCTTTGTGACCGTGGTCTTCATCGCGCTGCCGAGGGAGTACGCGCTGCACTTCTTATATGCCGCGTCGTAGCCGTAGACGTTATTCGCGTCGTAGGCGGCGAGGCTGAACTGGCCGGGGCGGTCCTCCTGCTGGGTTATGCCGTCCTCGGTCTGGCCGATTTGTTCCCAACCATCGCTGAACTTTACGAAGCTGTCCTCGTAATAGATGTTCGCGGCGGGGATAACGGTCACGGTGGAGTAGTAATAATTGTTGTCGCTCGCAAGACTGGCCTGTGCGGAGTAGGCAAAGGTCTCGACCTCGTTCATCATCATTCCGCTCGGAGTGTAGCGCACCTTGCTGCCGTTCACTGCCGCGGAGCCGAACTTGCCTTCAACCGTGGTACCAAATCCGGTCGCCAGCGCCGATGTGCCGGTGGTCGGGAGTCCTTCCACAGAACCGCTGATGCCCGCGACGGTCGCATTTTCGCCGAGGATATCGTTGCCGAGGACACTGATGTCCACGGGCAGGCCGAAGTCGATAACAACGCTGTCCGGCACGCAGCCGATCACGTACTTAACGGCGAACCACACAACGGTGTGCGTGTAGTCGTTCGCGCCGCTGTTGACATTCTCGGAATCGACCTCATTCGTGACTGCGGAGGAATCATTCGCATCATACTGCGCGACATAGGTCGTCGCCACAGCTTGTCCCTTGGTTATTGTCCAGGAACCTCCGCCGGTACCGGAGTTGACGCTGACTTTGTATGCGGCGGTTTCATCGAACAGCTCATAGCCTGCCGGGAGCGCATTCTTCGCGACAACTTCCGCATCTATAGCCTGTGCGCTGTTCAGCAGGACCTCGCTGTAGACCACGGGCTGGGTGATCTTTACGGCGTTGGCGAAGGAGCCGATCGCGCCGGTGGTCTGGTTGACGATGGGGCTGCCATTGCCGTCCACGAGGTAGAACGCATAGCTGACGTTCGCGCTCTTCCAAGGCATGACAGGCGAAACGGTGTCCTTCTGCGCGTCGTGATCCAGCCAGTTCTTGTAGTTCAGGACTGCGGACTCGTTGGTCGGGTAGCTGCCCGCGCCGCGGGTGCCCTCCATGGAGCCGGTCAGGTAGACATAGTAGGTAAGGACCTGCTCGTCCTCGGTTATGTCGCCGACATTCCAGTAGAAGGTCTCGGTGGTGAGATCGTAGGTAAAGAGCTTGGCGTTTATCTTGCCGTCGGTCAGGATATTGGTCGTGCTGCCGACCTTGTCACTGTAAGCCTCGGTGCCGTCGGCATTGAAGGTCACAGTCTCCTGAATAGTCTTGGGGGTATTGCTCTTACGGGTACCGACCATATTCTCGGTAACTTTTACGCCGCCGACCGTCTTGCCGACCTCGCTCTTCTTGTAGAGCTCATAGGTGCTGACGGTTATCTGGGAGCTTCCAACTTTTTCATTATTGTTGTTATAGAAGTCACCCAGCTTCAGGTCATACGCCTCGCCGAGCTTATCGGTAAAGACGGCGTTCTGACCGGCCTTCTTGACGTTGGACGCGATCTGCTGGAAAGCATCATCAAGTCCGGCAGCTGTATCGGTAATATACAGATAGCTGCTATCGGTCGCGATCTTTCCAAGCAGGTTTCTCTGCGACTCAACCGTAACAACGCCATCCTGCTCCAGGCAGAAGCCTATTGCATACATTTTTGCACCGAGACCCGGTACATCGGTAAGGTAAGCATTGCTGCCGCTGGTATTCTTAGTTTTGTCGATAACTGTATAGGTGCTGCTCGTGTCACCCTTCACAGCTTCGGCCCAACGGTTCTTATTTCCGTCACCATTGTAGAAATAGCTGTGAGTGCCTGTCGCGTTGTTTGCCGTACCGTCGAGCCAGTTCTTCCAATATACGTCAGTATCGCTGTATCCCGACTGCGCACTATAGAAGTTATACTGGAACGGTGCGCCGTCAGACATGAACACTACGTAGAGGTCGCGGTCAACCCCGTTAGCTTTGTTCTCTTCCGTTATCGATTCAGCAAGCTGATAGGTATAGTAGAACGCTGCATCGTAGTTTGTACCATTTCTTACTTTTATGCTTCCTGCAAGATTTTCTCTAGATTCTGCGGTGCTGTACTCTGTTGCAGACACAAACGCTTTGGCCGTGTAGGAGGCGTTGCCGGTAAATACTGTGGTATTGCTCTGAATACCGCTTCTGATCGAACCATAGGGCATATGGTCATCAGTTTCAAGATACAGCGGGCTGTTGCTTGAATACTCATAGCCGTTGAAGTCCGCAATCGCTACCCGTATATCGGGTACGGTACCCGTCGTGCCGTCCTTCTCGTTAAAGGTCGCAAGCATATTCTTGACCGATTCCCGAAGAACCTCAATTCGGGTGCTGGTGCTATTTCTCAGATCGGTGCCCATCGAGCTGGAGGTGTCAAGCATAAGGATAACATCGACGCCCTTCTTCATGGGAACGCCGACGGTAGAGAGCTCCACCTTCGCTACGCCGGTATTCTGAAAATCAACGCCCTGTCCGGTCTTTTCAACACGTACCGAACCCTCATCCGGATACTCCGGATATTCGTTCTCCGCAGGCTTTTCATTAACGATGACCGTATATGTAACACCGCCGACCTTTACTATAGTCGTACCGGCGCTCGTTCCGGTGAATACCACCGTTGTGGACGCAGGTGTCGACGAGGTTATGAGCGGGATGTAAACTTCACCGGTCCCACTTTCTTTCGTTGCCGCAAAATAATTTTTAGTGCCGTTTAAATCGCCTGTTGTGGTATATACAAGCTGATATTTACCGCTGTCAGTATAATATTTGGCATATACTTCATTGTAATTTCCATTAACATTCTTGTACGTGCCCGTTTTTTTCCAATCAGTATCTGTCGCAGCGTCTTTGATTCTTACCTGTGCATCAACATAGCTTACATCGCCGACCTGTGCATCCTTTCCGTTGAGCGTGATGTTGGCAATGCCGTCAGCAGAGGACTCATAGTCTGTATAATTGCCGCCGCTTATGGTGTCGCTCTTGGTTTGGCCTACGGTCAGTACGATCGTCTTTTCGTTTGTGCTTGTACCGCCGCTGGTCAGTTTATATATGCGGAACGGTGCAGGCGTATTTTTATATCCATTTATTAGCTCTCTGTTGTTATAGTTCAGTACCGCAGCGCCGGTATATGGAAGTGTCGTCGAGAATGTGAAGTTTTCGCCGCTCTTCGCTAATGCAAACGAGCTGCCCGTTTCTGCAAAGGTGGTAATAATCCCCTTATACAATGTTCCCAGCAGCTTAACATAGCGTCCCTCGCTGTTGCCAAGCAGCCAATTACCGCTGCTCCCGGTCAGCGTCCATTCATAAGCCTCGTACTCATCGCCGCTTATGGTGTCACTCCCCGCAGCAGTGGTGATCTCAACATCAAAGCCTATTCTATAGCTGTTGCTGGTGCCGCCCTGAATGATTTTAGGCAGCACGAAGCGTGTATCATATGTCTTATTGCCGCCGGTGTCAGCAACACCGTCATATACGAGAAGATATCTGCCGCCGCTGACTATTTCGCTCCCATCGGTTACAAGAGTGTATGTACGATCAAGCGGAGCAACGGAAGAATCCTTGACAGTGAGCTTAATCGATACGCTTGTTTCGGCATTGCTTGCAGTTATTGTGACCTCGCCGACCTTGCCCGTGAAGGTTACAAGGCCATTCTCTACTGCCGCTATTGCAGGGTCACTGCTCGTCCACTCTGTCGGCACAAAATTGTTCGCTGTGACTGTGACAGATTTGGTACCGGCAAGGTCAATTACCGTGCTCTCTACGCTAAGATATGGCTTTGCAGCCGGACTTGTCAGCCAAACTGTCTGCGGGCTTGCAACGACCGTTGTATCCGGGTCATAATTACCGTTAGCCTTTTCACTCCACTTCTCATTTGTAACTCCGGCAGATTTCAGATTATGGAGTCCATTCGCATCATATCGCGAAATCGTCACTGCACCGTTGGATATCTGGAACGCGGTCATGGTGAGCGTTGTTTCCGCACCGGTGTTTTCCTGAGCATAATAGCCGACATAGCCTGCGTTCATATATGTGAAATTGAGGGTCTTCGATTCCCAGGTTTTTTGGCTTGTCGCAATATTTATGCTATTGCCCGCTTCCAGGTACACGCTGCTGCCGCCGAGATAATCATCCCAGCCGTTAGAGTGGTCATGGCCGAACAGATAGAAAATATTCAGCCCGTCTGCAGCCGCGCTGTTGAGGACATCAAATATATATCCTGCATACTGGCCGTCGCCCTCTCTGTATGTACGCATTGAATAATGCAGAGGCAGATGAGCGACAACAAATATGGGACGGCTATCCAGCGCTTTTACTCTTCCGTCAAGATAGCTTTCAAGGTTTGCAGCCGTCTGCTTTACTCTGTTCTCGTTGTTATAGGGTCCCCACATATAGTCATCTTCATCGATGACATATACGATATACCCGTTGTATTCATGCGCTCCGGGTCCGGTCAGTCCGCCAGTCCCCTGCGGATTTTGATCATGGTTACCCTGAACATAGACTTCATCAAGTTCAGTTCCATACATCTCCTCGACCGCATTTTTCAGTGCGGTAATATGTTTCTGCGTCTCTGCGACAGTTGTAGACATTCCCGGAGAAACATAGTCGCCCGCGCAGATAAACCCATCGGCAGAAGTAATACCATTATTCTTCATTGCCGTCAAAATAGCTTTTACAGTTTTAGCCCCAGCTGCGTCGCCATAATCGTTCTGGAAATCGGAGCAGGCAATGACGGTTATAGTGCCGTCATCCGCGGCCTGTGTATCGGCCTCGGGCTCGGCCTCGTCGCCGTCGGTGATGGTCACGTCGGCGTCGCCTGTCGGGGCTGACGGGTCCGTGTCGCCGGTATTTTCGCCTGTTTCGCCGGTCTCCTCGCCGGCCTCGCCGCTTTCGGGCGCGTCAACATCGACGATATCGGCAGGCTGTACGCCGGAACCGACCTCGTCCGCAAACGCCGCCATCGGCAGCAGGCTGAACACCATCGTGAGCATCAGCAGCCATACGAGCAGGCTCCTGACGGTCTTACGTGTTCTTGTGTGATTCATTCTCCTCATCCTTTCCCTGAAAGTGCGGGCTGCTCCGCAGGTACGAAGCGTTAAATTTTGCCAACTATACGCGCTATTTTACGTTTATACAGTTTACGCTATTTTCCAAAGAATTGCAAGTGCTTTTTTGCCGATTTTCCGTGCGGATTTGCATTATCGGCACAGCATCTTGTATATCGCGCCCGCGTTCGGGAAAAAATGCTATGTATGGTGGGAGCGAAACGCGTGTGCTGTCTTTTGCGCATTGGCAGTTTTTAGACCCCGGCGCCCCCATCGGCGCTTTGGGGTACTTCCTCATGACGGGGAAGCAAGAGGGGTTCCTGTGGCTTCCCCTTTAGGGGAAGCTGGCGCGGCATAAGCCGCGACTGATGGGGCGCCGGGCTTGAGTGACTGCCATGATCAGACCCTGCAGGCAGCGGGACGCAGTGTTGGGGCTGGTATAAGGCACGGACAATGGCGCTTGTCCAGCCCCGGCGCCCCCATCCCCCCTTCGGGGTACTTCCCCCTGAAGGGGGAAGCTATGGGTGTTTTTTACTGCGGTACTGTCTTTTTCCCATTGGCAGTTTTCCAACCATGGAGACCCCATCGGCACTTCGTGCCACTGTCTCGCTGCGGCTCGGTCACGGCGCGGCTCTGACATGCCACCGGCATGTCATTCACTACCGCGCCGCCGCTTCGCTACCCTAAAAGGGGAAGCGCTTCGCGGCAAAGATTCAAGCGGCAGTGCCGAGCCCCCGCCCTTGGCGCCCCCTCTGGGGGAGCTGTCGGCAAAGCCGACTGAGGGGGCGCCATGGCTGAGGGAATGCCAAGGCGGAAAAGAGAGGGCAAGGTCATGGCCGGCGCTGTCTTTTGCCTATTGGCAATTTTCCGGCCCCGGAGACCCCATCCCCATTCGGGGTACTTCCCCTAGAAGGGGAAGCGCTCCACGCCACTTCCTATAATGCTCACAACGATCCACACGGAGGATATCATGGACAACATCAATTCCGGGCTGTACATTCCCGGCGACGGACTATTCGACTTTGCGGCAGCCTCGGCCAAGCTGCTTCGCCCCGATGGGGCAGGCTCCGGCCGCGACGAGGCCGCTCTGCTCCGGCGCAGCATCGCCGCGATCCGCCGCTGCCACGGCCTGATCTCGCGCCGCTACGGAGCAAAAAGCTCCGTCCCCGCCGCGTTTGAGTGGATAATGGACAACTTCTACATCGTCGAGCGCGAGGGCGCCGCCGCGTTCGCCGCGCTGCGCGAGGCCAAAAATCTCCGCGCCGCGGACGGCGGGGTCATGGTCTGCGAGCTCTGCCGGGCGCTGGTGCGTGCAGGTCAGGGCGAGGTGACGGAGGAGCGCTGCCTCGAATTTCTGCGCGGGTTCCAATCGGTCACGGCGCTGCGCCGGGCGGAGCTGTACCTCTTCCCCGCTGCGCTGCGCGCCGCGCTTATCCACGGCGTCGCCGGTGTGTGCAGGTCGATGGAGTTTGCCGACGGCAGCGACGATTTTGCCCCGGTGCTAGAACGGCTGTTCGGCGCACTGCGGCTGTTCTCCGTACTCGACCTCGAGAAGCTGCTCGACAGCGCCGATATGACCGCCGAGGTGCTCCGCGCCGATCCCGACGGCGTGTTTTCGCGCATGGACAGCGCGTCCCGCGGCGAGTATCTGCGCCGCATTGAGCGGCTGAGCCGCCGCGAGGGGGTCGAGGAGCACATATATGCGCGGCGGCTGGTAAAGAAAGCCCGCACCGAGGGGCGGCATGTCGGCGAGTATCTTTTCCCGGCGCCGAAGAGCTCACGCGGGCGCGGATATATCGCGGCGAATATCCTGCTGACGCTGTTTTTGACGCTGCTGCTGGCGTTCCGCGCCGGCAGCGCGGCGGCCGGGGTACTGCTGCTGCTTCCGGCATCGGAGCTCGTGAAAGGGCTTATCGATTTTGTGCTGCTGCGGCTCATCCCGGCGCGGCGGGTGCTGCGCATGGACGCAGAGCACGGTGTGCCGCCCGAGGGCAAGAGCGTATGCGTCGTGTCGGCGCTGCTGACCGACGCGGACTCCGCCCGCTCCGCCGCCGCGGAGCTTGAGCGGCTGCGCCTGAACTGCCGACGCGAGGGGCCGAACCTCATGTTCGGCGTTCTGGCAGACCTCCCGCCAGCCGCGGAGCAGACGGTCTCCGGCGATGCGGAGGTCATATCGGCGGCCGAGTCCGTGATAGCCGCGCTCAATGTGAAATACGGCGGCGGCTTTTATCTTTTCACGCGGGCGCGGAGCTATGACGGCGAGCGCTGGAGCGGCCGCGAACGCAAGCGCGGCGCGCTGCTGGAGCTTGCGAAGCTGCTGCTTGGGCGTGAATCGGCGCTGCTTGTCTGCGGCGACCGCGCCGCACTCGCCGCGGCAAGGTATATAATCACGCTCGACAGCGACACGCGGATGTACCCGGGCGCGGCAGGCGAGCTTATCGCCGCGATGCTGCACCCGCTGAACCGGGCAAGGATCGATCCGCAGCGGCACGTCGTGACCTCCGGCTACGGCGTGATACAGCCGCGCATCACGACCGAGCTTTCAAGCGCCGCCGCCACGGATTTTGCGCTGATATTCTCCGGCGGCGGGGGCAGCGACCCCTACGGCGGGGTCTGCGGCGAGCTGTATATGGACGCCTTCGACTGCGGCGGCTTTTCGGGCAAGGGTATCATCGATGCGCTCGCCTTGCTCGAATGTACCGACGGACGTTTTCCGGACGGGCGTATTCTGAGTCACGATGCGCTCGAGGGCGCATTTCTGCGCGGCGGGTACATGGGCGACGCAGAGTTTGTCGACGGCTTCCCCGCCAAGCCGATGTCTTATTACAAGCGGCTGCACCGCTGGGTGCGAGGCGACTGGCAGAACGCACCGTGGCTGTTCGCGCCCGGGCGTGTCCTGCGTGATATCGACCGATGGAGGCTGTTCGACTCGCTGCGCCGGTCTATGGTGCCGCCGATGACGCTGCTTGCGATGGCGCTTGGGTTTTTCCTGCCCGGGCACGGTCTCGCCGCGGCAGGCTGGGCGGCGCTCATCGCGCTCCTGAGCAGGCTCATGATATCCCTGACCGAGTGGAGCCGCAACGAGCCGAAGCACCGGCATGCCCGGATGCTGAGCGGATTCGGCGGGGCGCTGGTGGAGTGCTTCATCCGGCTGTGGCTGCTGCCGTGGGAAGCATGGATATGCCTGTCGGCAGCGGTCACGGCGCTGTGGCGCATGCTCGTGAGCGGACGCGGCCTTATGCAGTGGCAGACCGCGGCACAGGCCGACCGTGAGGATGCGGCGCTGTGGCGCCTCGCCGCGAAGATGTGGCCGGTACTTCTGCTCGGCGCGGCGCTGCTGGTATTTTCCCCGGTGATAATAGGCAGATCCGCCGGGCTCATGTGGCTGCTGTCTCCGCCGGTGCTGGCAGCGCTGGCGCTTCCGGCCTACCGCGCCGAGGAGATGAGCGCCGACGACCGCGAATATATCCGCGCACGCGCCGCCGATTCCTGGCGCTATCTGCGCGATTTTTCAGGCCCGGAGGATAACTTTCTCCCCCCGGATAATTTTCAGGAGCAACCTCCGGTAGGCACGGCGCACCGCACCTCGCCGACAAATATCGGCTTTGCGATGGCCGCGGCGGTCGCGGCCTGCGACATGGATGTGATCACACGCGGCGACGCCGCCGGGTATATATCCCGCATCGCCTCGACGCTCGAAAAAATGCCGCGCTTTATGGGGCATTGGTACAACTGGTATGACACGCGCACGCTGCTGCCGCTATCTCCGGCCTTTATATCGACGGTCGACAGCGGCAATCTGCTCGCCGGGCTCATCGCCTGCATAGGCGCTCTTCGCGAGTGGGACATGCCGGAGCAGGCAGACCGGCTGTCTGCGCTGGCCGCGCCCATGGACTTTGCTCCGCTCTATGATGCGCGGCGCGGCCTGTTCTATATCTGCTACGACTGTTCAAACGACCGTCCCGCGGGCGGCTGGTACGACCTGATGGCGAGCGAAGCGATGCTCACAAGCTACATCGCCGTTGCCCGCGGCGACGTACCGGTCAGGCACTGGCGTCGGCTGAGCCGCGGCCAACTCCAGAAGGACGGCTACTGCGGCCTTGCCAGCTGGACTGGGACGATGTTTGAATACCTCATGCCGGAGCTGTTTCTGCCGCTGTACCGCGACAGTCTGCTGTATGAGAGCGGCAAGTTCTGCCTCTACGCGCAGAAGCGCCGCCGCTTTGCCGGAAAGCCCTGGGGCATGTCCGAGAGTGCGTACTATTCGCTCGACCCGGCGCTCAGCTACCGCTACAGGGCGCACGGCTGCCCCGCTCTGGCTCTCAAGCGCGGTCAGGATGCGGACATGGTCGTCTCTCCCTACAGCAGCTTTCTTGCGCTGGTGCTGGAGCCGGACACGGCGGCCAAAAACCTGCGGCGGCTGGAGCGCTTCGGTGCGCTCGGGCGCTGGGGCTTTATCGAGGCGCTGGACTTCACGCCCGGCCGCTGCCGCCGTGACGACGGCGAAAGGGTACGCTGCTATATGGCGCATCACGTCGGCATGAGCGTTATCGCGGCGGCAAACGCTGTCTGCGGCGGCAGCATACAGCGCCGCTTCATGGCGGATGCCGCAATGTCGGCATATTCATTATTATTGAAGGAGCGCGTTCCGGACGACTCCACTGTCATCCGCCGCGACCGCAGCGAATCACCCGAACGTCCGCCCCGGCGCGGCGACGCGCAGTGGCAGCTTCGCGGCGGTGACGGCGCGGAGCAGTTCACGGCGCTGTCAAACGGCGTGTATAATCTGCTGCTCTCATCGCGCAATTCGGCCCGTGCTGTCTGCGGTGGCATCTGCGTGTATGATTTCCCGGGCATAAGCATCTCACTGCGCTTCGGCCGCGAGGACATCCGAGTGCCGGGTGAAAATTATTTGTGGGAGCTCGGAGAGGAGCACGGGCGCGTCCGTTTTGAACAGGGCGGGCTTGAGGTGTCGGCCTCCTGCTTCGTCGCCGCCGGGGAATACGGCGAGGTGCGTGACATAACGCTCCGCGTCGACCGGGATATGCGCGGTGAGCTGTATTTTGAGTTCACTCCGCTGCTTGCACCGCTGTCCGATCATACTAACCACCCAGCCTTCTGGCGGCTCGGTATCTTCTCCGAGCTTGAAGGCGGCGCGCTGCTGCTGCGCCGATGCAGGCGCGGAGAACTGCCTGAGCGATGGCTGTGCATGGCCGTCAGCGAAAACGCAGATCTTTCGGCGGACAGGGACGGCTCTCTGGGCTGGCTCTCCGCACCGGAGGTAAAGGCCGCGGTAAAATTGAGCCTCTCCGCAGATACGGAAACGCGTCTGCGTCTGACGCTGTGCCTCGCCGGTTCGAGAGCCGATGCGCTCGACGGCGCACTGCGTCTGCTTGCGGCGGGCGAGCTTGACCGCGGCAGCATGTGTTCGGCGGCGGCAGCACTGACGGGCATGAGCGGTGAAGACACGGGCGAGGCGATGGCTCTGCTGCCGGCGCTTATAAAAAATCCGCTTTACGCTGCGGCGCCCCGCCGTGAGCTGTGGCGCTTCGGCATATCCGGAGACCTGCCGCTTATCGCCTGCGAGGGTCGTGCGCAGGAGGCGGACGACCTGCTGCGCCGCTTCTGCCTGCTGAAAAGCTGCGGAGTTGATGCGGACCTTGTCTATTTCAGCTCCGAGCACGGCGAATATCACCAGCCTCTTCTGCGGCGGATAGAGCGGCTGCTGGCCTCATACTCTCTCGAAGCGCTCATCGGCGCCCGCGGCGGCGTACACTTCGCCCCGCTCGATGCTCTGGGAACGATATCCTCGCGTTCCGCCGTTGTTATCGGCAGCACGAAGCCGGAGCACAGTCCCATGCCTATGCCGGTGCTGAGCGCGGCAAGGGTTCCGGGAAGCATGCCGGAGCTTTCCCGTGGCGGAATGACCTTCAGCTTCACCGGGCTCCCGGGCCGCTGCTGGCAGAATATAATCACAAACGGCAGCCTCGGCTGGACAGCCACCGACTGCGGCATGGGCGGAATGTGGTACAAAAATGCCCGTGAAATGCGTATAAACCGCCCCGCGGACGATATCTGCGCTGTTTCCGGCACGGAACGGCTATGGCTGGAGCTCGACGGCCGGCGTGTCGGTATTTTTGCCGCAAACGACGGCTGCACCTGCACGGTTCGCTATGCTCCCGGCACCGCACGCTGGGAAAAGACCGTACGCGGCCGGAAGATCGTAACGACCGGCTTCATCCCACGCGGCATCGATGCACGCGTATTCATTATCGAGGGTGCGGCCGGTCTGCCGCTGACATGGTCGCTCGAGCTGGTTCTCGGCGCGCAGGACGGCTCATCGGTCGTCTGTGAGAATGAGAATGGCGTGTTCGCCGCACGGAATCCCGAGAGCTACTATTCCGACATTGTCTTCCGCGCTGCGGCGAATCAGCCCTCGCGCATCGGCACCGACTTTGCCCCGGCCGGACTGTGCATGGCACTCAACTGCCCCGAAACTCTGGTTCTCGCCTGCGGCTGCTGCAGCTCCGCGGAGCTTCTCGAATTATGTAAACCTGTCAATGCCCGGGCAAGCCTCCGCTCCGTCACCGACTATTGGGAGACCCTGCTAGGCCGTTTCCGTGTCCAGGGTGCGGGCGCCGCTGTTGACAGATATCTGAGCGGCTGGTGCGCGTATCAGGCCATCGCCTGCCGCCTCGAAGGGCGCAGCAGCCTGTACCAGAGCGGCGGCGCGCTCGGCTTCCGCGACCAGCTTCAGGACGGCGTGAATCTCATGCTGATAAGCCCGGTCTACGCCCGTGAGCGTATCCTTGACGCCTGCCGACATCAGTATATCGAAGGCGACGTCATGCACTGGTGGCACCCGCATCCAGACGGCGATAAGGGCATCCGCACACGCTGCTCTGACGATCTGCTCTGGCTGGTCTGGGCGCTGTGCGAATATGTCGAGGCCACAGGCGACGCGGATATATGCGCGCTCGAAGAGGATTATGTAAACTCGCCGCTTCTGTCCGACACGGAGCACGACCGATATGAGACCCCGGAGCGCTCGAATCAGAGCGCCAGTGTCCTCGACCATGCCCGCTCCGCGCTTGAACGCTGCATTGCCCGCGGCTTCGGCGGGCACGGCCTGCCGTATATGCTGAGCGGCGACTGGAACGACGGGCTGGACGACAGCGGGGGTGAAAGCCTGTGGCTGGGCTGGTTCTTCGCGTTCTGTGCAGAGCGTTTTGCTTCGCTGCTCGATATGCTGGGCAAGCCTAATTCCGAGCGCTACCGTGAGCTCGCCCGGAGCACGGCAAATGCGGCTAACGAGGGCTGGAACGGGCAGTGGTACCTGCG
>CAKTNU010000014.1 GCA_934589325.1 uncultured Oscillospiraceae bacterium
CCCCAGTCCATCAGCTTGCCGTATGCGCTGACAGCGCTCTCGGGGTCGCCCTGGGAATCCTGGAAGTTCAGCTCGAGCTGCTTGCCGTTCACACCGCCGGCAGCGTTTATCTCGTCAACTGCGAGCTGTGCGCCGTGCTGGACGGACAGACCGTAGTTTGCATAGCCGCCGGTCAGAGCGCCGATGCCGCCAATCTTGATCGTGTCGGAGCCGGACTCGGAGCCGCTGCTGCCGGATGCGGCAGGTGCACTGCTGCTGCCGCATGCGGTCAGCGCAAACAGCATAACAAGTGCAAGAAACATACATACAAAGGTTTTACCAAAGTTCTTTTTCATCTTGTTTTCTCCTTAAACATGGAATGTATATACAAAAAAGCGGCCCCGCCACTTGGCGGAGCCGCTTCGTTGTAACAAAATCAGATACAGCAGCGACGCTTCAAACCAAGTGGAACATACGCGGGAATAATAATGGAAATAATAATGACGGCGCTAATTATGACCAGCGCGCTAAGGCGCAGGCCCATAATTATGGATATTATCATAACAAAAATGGACGCCATAATAATGGCGTCCATGGTAAGGGCGAGAGCGGTATTGTCCTTGGAAGCGGAGCAGCAGGAAACGGTCTCTGTGCAGGACACGGAGACGGGACGAGTATTCATTTTTTCACTTGAAAAATGAAACATGGTGCATAACCTTTCGCTGTTCGCTTGAAAATTGATGGTGTCATTGTAGTCTTGCGGTCGAAAAAAGTCAATATTGCAGTTTAAACAAATAAAGTGCGGTGCCTGGCGCAATAAATCTGGGATTTTTACAATTTGCCGAAGCAAGGCGGCACCGAATCGTCAAACTGTGTTAAAATTTCTGCTATGCTTGTAAAATGCGTCGAATTTAGATATACTGAACGTTAAGATTTATATGTACAGCATCGGAGGAAACGATGGAGATAACAAAGATCGTAATAACCGGCGGCCCCTGCGCGGGCAAGACCACGGCGCAGAGCTGGATCCAGAACGCCTTTTCAATGAAGGGCTATACGGTGCTGTTTATTCCGGAGACCTGCACGGAGCTTATCTGCGGCGGCGTGACCTATGATGCCTGCGGCAGCAACCTGGACTATCAGCTTGCGCAGTACCGGCTCCAACTCGCAAAGGAGCAGGTATATGAGGATGTTGCCCGCGGTATGTATACGGACAAAGTCCTTATCGTCTGCGACCGCGGTACGCTTGACAACAAGCCCTATATGTCGCCCGAGGAATATGAGAAGGTGCTCGGCATACTCGGCATGAACGAGATAGATATGCGTGACAGCTATGATGCGGTGTTCCATATGGTCACGGCGGCGATCGGCGCAGAAAAATATTATACTCTTGACAATAACCGCGCCAGAACGGAGTCTCCCGAGGAGGCGGCACGGCTGGACGACGGGCTGATATCTGCATGGGCGGGTCACCCCTACCTGCGCATTATTGATAATTCTACCGACTACGAAAATAAGCTCCTGCGCCTTATCGACGAGATAGCGGCCTTCCTGGGCGAGCAGGGGCCGAGACGCAGCCGTTTGAAGTTCCTTGTCGAGCACCCGGATACCGCGCTGCTCGAATCCATGCCGAACTGCAGGCGTGTCGACATCGTGCAGACCTATCTGCGCCCCTCCGGGGACGGCGTGACCGATATCCGCCGCCGCGGATTGGACGGACATTATATTTATTATAAAACCGAGCAGCGGCGTGTCGGAGGAGAGATCGTCGAGACGGAGAAACGTCTGACAGAGGACGAATATACGGAGCTTCTTACGCTTGCGGATCCCGGCCTGCGCCCGCTGAGCAAGCAGCGCTACTATCTGATAAACGAAAACCAGTATTTCGACGTCGATGTCTATCCCTTCTGGGATGACCGGGCTCTGCTTGAGATAGAGCTGAGCCGCGAGGATGAGGAAATACATTTCCCCGACTGCATTAAGCTTATCCGCGACGTGACCGGAGATCCTGAATATTCGGACTATGCTCTTTCAGAGAAAAAATGAACATACCGTTTGACCCTCCCGCTGGATGCGGGAGGGTTTTGCTGTTTATCCAAAAATTTCACGAAACGGCTTGACATGGCAAGATGGTGGTGATATCATATTGATATCAAAAAGATGGAGGAGAAAGAAAATGACCGAAAAAATACTTGAAAATAAAAAACACGGCATGTGCGCTATGATACTGATCATCGCGCTCTACGCTGCAGGCATTGCCGCGATGATCATCGGAGGTATCGGAATGGCCAACGCCGTCGATTATATATCGACGCCGTTCGGCGTCAGCGCAGTGGACAGCGCGGCAAAACACGGATACATAGCGCTGTTCGTCATCGGCTGTGTCTGGGTGTGCATCGGTTGGGTACCCATGCTCGGGCTGAAGATACTCAAGCCGCAGGAAGCCCTGGTGCTGACCCTGTTCGGCAACTACATCGGCACACTGAAAGGCGAGGGCTTTTACTTCGTCAACCCCTTCTGCGTCGGCGTGAACCCCGCTGCCAAGACCAAGCTCAACCAGAGCGGCGACGTTGACGGCGGCTCTGCGAAAGGGCTGGCGCTCAATCTCTCTGTTCCCGATGGCTCGGCCGCTGCTGCACAGTCCGCAAGCAAGAAGATATCTCTCAAGGTCATGACCCTGAATAATTCGCGCCAGAAGATAAACGACTGCCTCGGCAATCCTATCGAGATAGGCATTGCCGTCATGTGGCGTGTGGTGGACACTGCGAAAGCCGTATTCAACGTCGATAACTATAAGGAATACCTGTCTCTCCAGTGCGACAGCGCAGTGAGAAATATTGTCCGCATCTACCCCTACGATGTCGCCCCCGGTGTTGATACTACGGGCGACGGTCTGGCCGACGAGGGCAGTCTGCGCGGTTCGAGCGAAACGGTCGCTTCCCGCATACGCGACGAGATACAGCAGAAGGTCGCCGACGCCGGCATTGAGATACTCGAGGCGCGCATAACCTATCTGGCCTATGCGCCTGAGATCGCCGCGGTCATGCTCCAGCGGCAGCAGGCCTCTGCGATAATCGACGCACGCAAGATGATAGTTGACGGGGCGGTCGGCATGGTCGAAATGGCTCTCGAACGGCTGGAGGAGAGCGGCTCGGTGCAGCTTGACGAGGAGCGCAAGGCGGCTATGGTCTCAAATCTCCTGGTCGTGCTCTGCGGCAACCGGGATGCGCAGCCGATAGTCAATTCCGGCAGCCTGTATTAATAGAATGGCGGAGAAAAAGCAAGTGCCGCTGCGTCTGTCGGCGAAGCTCTATGACGCGATAGCGGCATGGGCGGAGGATGATTTCCGCTCGGTCAACGGACAGATAGAGTATCTGCTGACCGAGTGTGTGCGGCAGCGGAAAAAGAACGGAAAATATGTGTCCGAAACGCTTGATGAGCCCATCGAGCTGGACATCAAATAGGCATAACAGGGGGAAGAGGAAATGCTTAAAATCAACGGGCTGACAAAGACCTACGGCGACAAGAAAGCCGTAGACGGCCTGACGCTGCATATCGCGCCCGGCGAGATATACGGCTTTATCGGACATAACGGCGCCGGCAAAACTACGACGATAAAGGCATGCGCGGGTATCCTGCAATTCGACGAGGGGGAGATATACGTCGACGGCCTGTCGGTCAGGACCGATGCGCTTGAATGTAAGCGCCGTATGGCTTATATCCCGGATAATCCCGACCTGTATGAGTTTATGAGCGGGATAAAGTACCTGAATTTCATTGCGGACGTGTTCTGCGTCCCGGCAGACCTTCGTGCCGAGCGCATACGCAGATACGCGGATATTTTTGGCCTGACCGATGATCTGGCTCAGCCGATATCAGCCTATTCTCACGGCATGAAGCAGAAGCTTGCGATAATATCCGCATGGCTGCACGCGCCTAAGCTGATCATCATGGATGAACCATTCGTCGGCCTTGACCCGAAGGCCGCGCACCAGCTCAAGCAGATGATGCGTGAGCACTGCGACGCAGGCGGCGCTATATTCTTCTCCACTCATGTGCTCGAGGTTGCGGAGAAGCTTTGTGACAAGGTCGCGATAATCAAGGCCGGCCATCTTATTGCAAGCGGAAGCATGGAGGAGGTCAAGGGCGACTCCTCGCTTGAGGATGTGTTCCTCGAACTGGAGGGTGACGGCAATGCTTAAGGCTATGCTTCGTGTACGCATGACGGCTTTGGGCAAGTGGTTCACAGGTGCAACGGCGAAGAAGGGAAAGCAGAGCAAGGGCTCCATGATAGGCTTTGCGTTTCTGATGGTCTACGCTTTCGGAGCGGCGGGATTCGGCATCTGGCATATGTTCGACGTACTGGCCGGGCCGCTTTATGCGCTCGGACTTGATTGGCTGGTATATGCGCTGGCCGTCATGATGGATTTCGGGCTAATGTTCATCGGCAGCGTATTCTTTGCAAAGGCACAGCTTTTCGAGGCACGCGACAATGAGCTGCTGCTGAGCCTCCCGCTGAAGCCCGGAGATATCCTGATAAGCCGGCTCGTCATGCTGTTGGTCATAGATCTGGCCTTCAGTCTGCCGGTGGTGATCCCCGTGGTCATAGTCCGCTGCTCGCTGGGCGCGGTGGGGCTGTATGAAGCGCTGGCCTTTGTGCTGATATTTGCAATGCTGCCCTTCTTCGCGCTGGCTGTGTCGGCGCTGTTCGGCTGGCTGCTCAGCGTCATTACGGCGCGGATAGGTAAAGGTAAGAGCGTCATCGGCCTTGTGCTGTGCGTAGCGCTGATGATCGGCTACAGCTGGCTGATGGTGAAGCTCAATACGGGCCTTATGAACGACGTTCAGGCACAGGCTCAGACAATAGCCGAGTCCGTCGGAGCCTCGTCGCCGCTGTACGCTGTAGGCGCGGCGATAGCCTGCGGGCGCGGAGACCTGCTCGCGGTGACATGTGCGGTGTTTGCGGCGGTTGCTGCCGCGGCATATTTCCTGCTTGAGCGTAATTTCATCCGTACCGCGACCGCAAAGCGCGGTATGGCAAAGAATAAATATATCGAAAAGCGCACTGCGGTAAAGAGTCCCGACGCCGCTCTTCTCGGCCGCGAATACGCAAGGTTCTTATCAAGCTCCGCGTATATGGTCAACGCAGGGCTGGGTGCGGTCATGATGATAATTGCAGCCGCGGCACTATTGATAAAGAGAGCGGATATAACGGCGCTTGTCACGGCCGCCGGACTTGAATATCTGCTATGCCCGCTGCTGCTTGCCGCTGTATGTCTGCTTGGCAGCATGAATTTTGTCAGCGCGCCGTCCGTCAGCCTCGAAGGGAACAGCCTGTGGATAGCACAGTCTCTTCCCGTCACGACACAGCAGGTACTGCGCGCAAAGCTGAAGCTGCACGTTCAGGTCTGCCTTGTCCCGACGCTGGCGGTATCGCTGGCCGCTGTATACACCGCGGCTCCCGGCGCACTTGACGCTGCTGCACTCATCGTCGTACCGCTGCTGTTCGGAGTATTTACGGGAGTTCTTGGTCTTGCGGAGAATCTGCGGCACCCGAGCCTTGACTGGAGCAGCGAGGCGCAGGCAGTCAAGACCGGAGTAGGTCTGCTGTTCACGATGCTGATAAGCTGGGCGGCGCTTATTCCGCCTATAGTCCTCTATGCGGTATTCGATGTAGACTACGCCGTCTGCGCGTGGGGCTTTGCCGCTGCGATGGCAGCGGCCGACCTGCTGCTGTACCGCTGGCTCATGACCCGCGGCGCGGCTATATATGAGCGGCTTTAGGGCACGCAGCGGGCGCATGAAAAAAACAGAAAAAATTTTTCTAAAAACTATTGACAAACTCCGCTATATTTGTTATATTAACGGAGCTGTGGCCGAGTAGTTCAGTCGGTTAGAACGCCGGCCTGTCACGCCGGAGGTCGAGGGTTCAAGTCCCTTCTCGGTCGCCACAACATATGCCCCTTTTTAAGGGGCATATACTTTGCTGCTATAGCTCAGCAGGTAGAGCGCATCCTTGGTAAGGATGAGGTCCCCAGTTCGAATCTGGGTAGCAGCTCCAGCAAAAAAGCCTGTAAGTGTATTACTTACAGGCTTTTTTGTATTTGCAGATGACGTCAGTCAAAAGCAACTTCGGGCAACTCTTAGGGGTCAAATCTGGGGGTATGGACAGCCTTTGGGGGTCAACTTAAGGGTATAAACAGCATGCCAATGTTGACATGCATCAGCGACTCTCACATAAGCGCGGGCCTTCGCCTGCGTGTGACGCCGATCCTACTGTTTAGCTTTGTTTATCAGATTTTCCCCGACACCGAGGATTATTGCTTCGATGTCAGCGCCGGCAGCGTTAATAATATTTATGGCTGACGGAAGCATTTTCTGTTTAGTCTGCGCTACAAGCATGTCACGCAGTTTGGCTATTTCATCGGAGGTCAGCTTACCGTCAACGGCCGCAGCCTTGAGAGGCTCAACTATGGTCTGCTGCAGCTCTCCTACCGTGGTCTTAGCGGCTTCTGTCAGGGCGCGGAGTGCTTCGCTGATATTCGCGGTTTCAGCGCGCTTGGCGGCCAGTGTGGTGAGGTATGTACCCAGCACGCCTATCAGCATGAGCACCAATGCCGCGGTAATCTTCACAACGTTTTCGATAATGATGTCTGTCATTTTGCGGTTCCTTTCTTTACTTCAAAAAATCGTTTTTCTTAAGGCGTCCGTCAAAGACGCCTTTAAGATACTTAATACTTGCTGTTGCGCGGTTGTTCTCATACGCCGGGTGAGTCTCGCAGTAGTCCTCATATCTATCGACGTCGAGCAGGATATCTATCCAGTGCTCTTCCGTGTGCAGGACACCGCGCCGAACCTCATCACCGAATCGCAGAATACGGCTGCGGGATTCATCCGCCTTTGCCGCCGCGTCTTCCCGAATGTGCGCCTCGAGCTTCTCGCCTAGCGCATCTAGCTTCTGCATGACTTGATTATCCTCGTCCTTGCGTGCTTTCTTCGCGTTCTTATTGGCCAGAATAAGCGAAAATAATCCTGCCACGACCGCCGCACCGCAGGCGCTGATAAACGTTTTTAAAATCTCCATAAATGCCCCTCACTGTATGTATTTCTGAAATATCAAATGTGCATTGGCCTCAACCTCCTATCAGCTTCGCCCAGGTGAGCGGCCCTATGATGCCGTCGACGCTCAGGCCGTTTGCCCGCTGGAACGCGACGACAGCGGCTCTCGTCCCGGCACCGAACCAGCCGTCCGCGCCGTAGCTGCCGCAGCTGAAGCCCCTATCTATAAGCAGCTTCTGCGCCTTCTGCACGTAGGTGCCGTGACTGCCGGCGCTCAGCATCGGCAGAGCCGATACGTCCGGGGTATCATCCGTCGCCTGTGCGGGCTCCTTCAGGAGCGCCGCCCATGTGTTCTCGCCGATGACGCCGTCCTCCGTCAGATTCCGGCTCCGCTGGAACGCCATTACCGCAGCACGTGTGCCATAGCCGAAGATGCCGTCTGCGCCGCCGTTGGCGCAGGCGTAACCATGCGCCGAAAGCCGTTCCTGCGCTCTCTTCACTGCATCACCGCGGCAGCCAACATAGAGCACCGGGGTCTCGTTCTGCGCCGGAGTCACTATCTCGCTTTCCGGCACGCCAAGCAGCCTGTTTACCTTCGCCGCTATATCCGGCATACGCTCATAGAGGTACTGGCCGGGGCACTCCTTGTTTGCATAGTCGCGGTGTACCGTCATGTTGCAGCCGTTCTTGTGGTTTATCCGGTCGGCCTTACTTGCGGACCATACGAGCTTTTTTATACCGTTGCGGCGGCAGATATCCGCCGCAAGCTTTATAGTGGCCTCATATGCGGCGTCCGTCACGGCGTAAGGGTAGGAGTTGTCTGAAGCTACCTCTATCGTCACCGCCCGGGCGTCGTTCTGCCAATTGGAGGAGCACCAGGAGCGGTCCTTCTCCTCAACCACAAGCCCGATTTTGCCGTCGTAGGCAACGACGTAGTTGCATGATTTCCCTTTAGCCCTCGGCTGGAACTCCTTGCAGCCCTGCTGCACGCTGCACTGGCCGACAAAGCAGTGTATCGTCAAAGTGTCGATCGCATTTTCTCTAGGTGAGCTGCGACTGGGAGATATCAGGGTATACTCTGCAAGGGCGCTGTTTGTGTATTTCACTTTCGCTTCCTCCTTTATGATTGCCTCGTTAAGCAAGATATCGGTATCCACCGGCCCGGAATAGCCCGTTACCGAGCCGCTGCTGGAGTTCTGCCAGATGTCGCAGTCCATCCCCGCGCCCACATTGTTGTACGCTGCACACCAGATGGACGCGCCGGCGGCCTTGATCTTCTCGAGATCGAAGTGCTTGAAATGCGCCCGGGACGTGTACAGCCCCCAGCGGTGCCCGGCCTTGCTCATCACCGCGCCGAAGTCGAGCACCATCTGCGTCAGCACCTCTTTCGAGGCGTTGAGCGTGTCGCCCTCTACGTCGTAGTAGATCGGCAGCTCAACATATCGGCCGCCCAGGATATCCAGGGCGTATTCTGCCTCCCGTGCGCCGTCTCCGGCTGTTTTTTCCGCCCGGGTATATACGCCCAGATGCAGCCCCGCCGCCTTGCAGCCGTCGTACTGCTTCTCAAACAGAGGGTTTCGGAACGTCAGCCCCGTGGCCAGCTTGATAATCGCAAACTCGTAGCCATCCCGCTGCAGCTGCCCGTAATCCGGCGGATTCCTGTATTGATTCAGATCTACGCCTTTCATGTTTACGCCTCCTTTTACAGCCCTATCATGAAACGCCGCATTGCGTGATAGTAAAGGTTGTTTGCCCGCTCACTTGCAATGTGAACACCGTCCGGCAGCATTGCAGCCGTTATGCCCGATTTTGTCCACATATCCACATACGGAGCCGTGTATGCATCGCTGTCGAGCACCGCTTTCATGGCAATCCGTGCGCCGCTGACGTCGTGGCCACCATTATCGTTAGCCCATTGCGTCTGCGGTGGAAGCACAAAGCCGAATACCATATGAGGATTGTACGTTGCCTGCAGCTGTCGCAGCTGCTCAATGTAGTACTTTGTCGCGCCGTATACTGTCGTCGTATCTTCCGATGTATCTGCATCTGTTCCGATTGAGCTGGGAGCCGTATTAGAGCCGAAAGCAACTGTGATATAATCCGGGCATTCCGTCGTCCCTGCTGCGATCTCAGCAACAAATGCATTAAGGATCGCAATTCCATTCACACTGGAGTACGTGCCGCCCTCAGAATAATAGATATTGCTTCCGCCTTTTGCTCGGTTATCGATGGTCAGCCGGAGCTCTCGCCCGATGCGAGATGCAAACTTATAGCCTGTCCATCTGCGTGCGTCACCCTCCGGGTATGTCATTCCGTTGTATTGATTCCAGTCTGTTCCGCCATATTCTTCGGTTAGCGAGTCGCCGAACAACGTCCACTTTTTCCCTGCGTATGGCGCGTTGACCATAATCTGCGTGCCGCCGTAATCAAAAAGATCCATTAAAGCGCACCTCCAGCAATAAATGTATTTCCGCTCGTCGCATCATAAAGGAACTTCTTCGCCACTTTATCGTAGAGGCACGCAATCCCGTTGCCGTCCAGCACGGGAATCAAATCTAGCTTGGTTGCCCCGTATGCATCTTTGATCTTAAATGCATAGATACGCTCCTTGCATCTGTTGCCGCCATACGGCGTATCCTCGTTTGATTGCGTCCACAAAAAAATCGGGTTTGTCGGCTCTGCGAAGGTGGACGCCTTTTCGTCAACCATTGTCAGCAGGCCTTCACCAGCCTCGTTGTAGATGGTCGCCTTGCCTGGCTCCGTCTCTTTAAGCGTGTACACTACGTTTTGTTCGCAGTTAAATGCAACTCGATCATTATAATCTGTAGCGTCAGATGGCAAGCGCCGCGTGAAACCGGTGCTTGTCCCCGCTGTATATGCCATGCGCGTAACAAATCCATACAGCGCGGAGCTACGTTTATACATACTGAAAACGTAGTCCCAGTTTGTTTGTGTCGCGGCAAATTTGAGCTCTACAAGATCGCCCGCAGACGGGGAGTAATCAGTCTTGATATACGCCGTTCCGTCGCCCTGCAAATACTCTATTGCGGTATATGCCGCAGATGTGGCCGCGGCTGTAATTGTCACATTGCCGGAGACGGGATATATTGCAATCTTGTTATTGCTGTAGACTTCTTCAGTAACATCAACCCCGGACATCGTCACGACAATAGTTGTGATCTCTGTGCCCGTATCCGGTATAAGATTAATTTCCAGTGTTCCACCTTCGATGATGCTGGTCACTTGATTATCTGCGGTGATCCCCGTAAGACTGTATGTTATAGTGTAATAGGCCGCCTGACCATTCCACGCCTTTTCCAGCGCTTTTACCGTTTGGCTGACATCTTCTGTATATGGGATAGCCTTAAACAGAGCGAGCATAAGATTTTTTTCGTCGGCAGACAGGCCGTTCCCTCCACCTCCCGGAATTACATACTTTTCATCCAACCCCGGGAATTTAATGCTTTTCAGTTCTTTCTCTGCCACAGCTTTAGCCTCCTATCGTATCGTAATGTTGCCGCTGCCGTCATCTACGGCCACAGCGCCGGCGGCAAGGCTGATAATGCGTATATTCCCGTCGCCGTCATCGACTACTGAGGTCGTCCCGCTCCCGCCGCCGGACTTCGCAGCTTCGTTTATGGCGGCCACAAGGTCGGCTTTGTCCTCGGTCTTCAGGTCGGCGAGATTGCCGATCTGATCCTGTATCTGTTCCCATACGGCCAGCGTCGGGGCTGTGCTGGGGTCAGCGTTTGGGTCTGCACCGCGCTGTATCATGCCGAGCTGTGCGTATATGGTCGGTGTGGCGGCGGAGCCGTCCTGCGTCCGGCCGTACACGCCAACACGCAGCGCCCCGCCATGCTTGGCCATCACCTCGTGCGGTATGGTGCAGCTCTCGCCGAGGCCGAGCTGTGTGATGCGTTTACCGCTGCCCTCAAATACGGCGGTTTTATTCAGTCCGTCCCACTCGTCGCCAAAGATAAAATAGATCTCTTTGCCGACGGTGCCGCTGGTCAGCAGCTCCCGCTCCAGCACCTGCGCGTGGTTATTGGATATAGCTATTTTTATCATGCTGCCGCCTCCTAAAGCTCATTATTGCCGAGGTATGCCGTGGCCTCTTTCCGGCCGACGTACGGCGGCGCCGCCGGGTTCTGGCCGTCGATGCGGATGACGGCCGGGGAGACCTCCACGGTGAACGTGCAGGCGCTGCCGGCGTTCTCGATGCGGCCCTGGTTTGTCGTGTCGTAGTACAGGTATATCGAGTTTGCGGTGCCGTAATCGCTGTTTTTGCCGAACGACAGTGTGAAGCTCAGCAGCTTCCCGCTGCGCGTTACGGGCACCTTTGTGCCTACGCCCTCCCACACCGTGGCGTATTGCTTACCAGTAGTAAATGCGTGGCCGTCGACTGTGGCCGACACGGTGCCGTTTATGAGAAACTTGCCCCACAGGTACACCGTGAAGCCGCCGGTCGCACGCGCCATGTGCAGCTCCACCTTGTTCACCCACGCCGCCCATGCGCCGTTCTCTCTGGCGGCGGAGTACGTCACGCGAACATAAAAATACTCGTTGCTGCCCTCATAGGTGCCGGTATAGACTTGAGACGCCATATCAGCCCTCCAGAAGGAAAAACAGCTCGTCGTCCGCGATGTCCGTCGGCACAGTCGTGCCGTAGTCCACGCCGGAAACCAGCTTTATTCTCCCCCTGCGCTTCGCCTCGGCGTCGGCAAAGCCGCGGACGATCTCGTTAATCCCGCTCGCGCTGAGCGATACGGTGCACAGCTCCATCTCGTAGGTCGCCGCGCCGCCCTGATTCACCGTGCCCTGCGTGAGCGCCGTGAAGCCGTCCACCGTTGCCGAGTAGTCCACAGCCCACGAGAACTGCAGAAAGCTGTCTGCCGTGCTGGTCTTGCTGGTGTCGATCATGCCCTTGATACGCGCATACCCGCTCGAGCCCGTCACGCTTATCGCCTCCGCCGTGACTATTTCTATCAGCCGCCCGGCCTCTACAAACAGCCCCGCGCCTACGTTGAGCGTGCTCCCGCTCTTGCTGACGCCGCAGCCGTACAGCTTGCCGTCGTCGAGCAGCCGCTCGAATATCGCCCCATGTGCGACGGCCGGGACCTTCTGCCCCGGGAATGTGATGCCCTTTATCATATTAGCCTCCCTGTTTCTGCGCCCGGCGCACCTTCTGCTGTATCGTCGTCGCCAGCTCGCCGCAGCGATATAAATACCGATCATCTCCGCTTGCCAGCGTTATGCCGGTTATGCGCGTCGTAAATGCCGCGCCGTGCAGCCGGAGCCGCACCTTGTCGTAAAGCTCATAGCGGCGCGCCGAGTGAAACTCAATTTTGTAGCTGTCAATATTCTTCTCGAAGATCTCCGCTGCCTTGTCAGCCGGCGTCTCGTCGGCCTTGCAGGTCGTGTACTCCCAGCGCCCCTCCGCCCTTTCAGCAGGGGGGGTGTCGGATACCTCGCCGGACGCGGAGAGGTAGAACGTGTGCGCCGTGTATTCCGTGGGCGCGTCCTTGTCGGCGTCGGCGGCCTTTTCCTGCGCCTGCAGCACCGTCACCTTTGCCGCGTTGTCCGCGCTGTAGGTCTCCGTCTCAAGCTGCGCCTGCCCGTCCGAGAACAGCACGTTGTGTGCCGCTCCCGCCCCGGTGCTGATATCCACCGTCAGCTTGTCGCCGCTGACGCCGAACGCGATTTTTACCCCCGCTTTTCGTGCGGCGGCGATGATGTCCGAGAGCTTGTAGAGCTTTGTGTCCTCCAGCTCCGGCACGGTCAGCGGCGTCGCGTCCGTGTTGCTTATCTGCAGGTACGGCACGCGGTACGCCGCGTCGGTACAGTTGAGATAGTCCGTCTCCAGCGCGTTTTTTATAAATGCGCCGTAGGTCGCGGCGGCATTGTCCGGCCATATCGCCTGCCGGTCGAACGCCGTCGCCGGGTCCGCAAGCGACGCCGTGAATTGGTTGTTGCTCGGCGTCGCCTGAGATATACGCAGTATCTGGCCCATGATGTAAAGCCAGTTGTCCGTGTGCTCCGCCGAGGCGTACTCCGCAAGCACTATCTGCCCAGAGTCGCCCTCGGCGGAAGCAATGGGCAGGCTCCAGCTCTCCGCGCTGCCCATCATCAGCGTCTTGAAGTCCGAGCGGCGTTTTATATATGCCTTCATGCGCCGCCTCCTTACACCGTGCGGTAATAAAAATATGCCTTGGCTGATATCTTCCCGCTCATTGATGCCGCGCTTATGCGCAGTATGCAAGGCTCACCGATCGGCACCGTAAAGAACGGCTCGGCCTCGGCGGAAATGTCCACCTTGTCTATTAGGTCCGTCACGCTCCCGTCGGCGGCTATTTTGCGGGCGTAGCTGTCCTCCCGCTCCGTGGATACCTCCAGCACGTCTCCCGCGGCAAACTCCGCGCTTATGGCGAGCTTGCCGTAGAGCTCTCCGGATGCTATGCCCGTCAGCGTCAGCACCGGCTCGCTTATCTGCCCGCGGTACTCTATCCGCAGCCCCGCAGGATCGTGCCCCTCGGCCGTCACCTGCACCGCGTAGGCCCCCGCGCCCGACGTGCCATATACCAGCGCGTCGTCGTAGGTGTACTCGTACTGCATCACCGTGCCGCCCTCGTCCTCGAAATTGAGCTCGAGAGGGGAGGGGAGATACCACGGCGTAAGGCACACAAACGCCGTCGGTACCTCCATCCATGTCCCCGCCGTTATCTCGGTTTTCGTGAGGTATGAGAGCTCCACACGCCGGAAGTATTCAGCGCTGAATGGTTTGTAAATGAGGAAAAGCGCGCCTGCCCGTATGCACCAGTCGGCGAAATTCTTGTATTTTTCATACGCGCCGCGCATAAACGTGAGGCTGCAGGGTATCACGCCCTGCGGCTGTTTCTCCTCCACGCGGCGGAAAAAGCCCGCGCCGAGGTCGGCGTAGCTGCTTCCGTAGCTCACGCCCAGCCCGGCCGGGTCGCTGAGGAAAATGCCGTCTTCACCGTTCAGACCGCGGCGGTCCCCCAGCTCGTTTTCAATATAGAATTTTCTCATATGTCAGCTCCCATCCGTACCGAAAAGCGATTATAGATATAATCCATTGTCGCGTCGTCGAGCTTTTGCGGGTAGATGTTGATGACCGTACTCACTTGTCTGTCAGTGGCACGCTCTAGCCCTCGTATATTGGTATCAACGTCAAAGTGAGTCTGAATTGCACCGTTAATGCGGCGGTTAACATTACCCATTTCAGCATCAAACCCCTCTGCAAGACCTAGAGCCATCCAGCGGCCGACCTCGTCGCGCATCACCTTGGACGGGGAGGCGATTCCAAATATGCCTTTAAACCAGCCCATGACGCTGCTGCCAAAGCCAACTACTTTCTCATAGAGCCAGTCCATGGCACTGGATATGCCGTCCCACAAACCTTGGATGAGATTTAGACCAATGGTTTTGATTTCAGGCAGTGATGCTATGAATGCGTCCTTTATCGCCGTGATTATCTGTGGAATAGACTGTACAAGCTGCGGAATAGCAGAGACAATACCCTGCACGAGCGCCAGAAGGAGCGATAGACCTGACATTATAAGCTGAGGAGCATTTTCGCCCAGCGCAGTAACGAGTTCTACAATAAGCTGCCCAGCAAGCGGGATGAGCTGCGGTAGCGCAGAAGACAGCCCATCCAAAATGTTTGCAAGCAGCTCCACACCGGCAACAAGCAAATCAGGCGCGTTCTCAAGCAAGAACTCGCCGAAAGACATAATTATCTGGACCGCTGCATCGCCGAGGTCGCCGCTGTTAGCTATAATGCCATCAAGCAGTGTCTGCATTATTTCCTGCGCGGTACTGAGGATTTCCGGCAGGTTGTCTATGACACCTCCGGTCAGCGCCTGAAGTATATCTCCTCCAAGCTCCAGCATTTCCGGCAGCCTGGCGCGTATGAGCTCAGCTCCGCGGGTAATATACTGCCCCATAACCTCGCCCATCTTTGTTGGGTCGCCCTCTGCGGCAGCCATGTCGCGGGAAAAATCATTAAGGAACTTCGCCCCATCTGAAGACAGAGATTCCAGCGCAGGCAGCAACATGCCGCCGAGAGACGACTTGGCCGCAGAGGATGCTAAGTTGAGAGCTTCAAGGTTTGCCGCTAAGGTCGTAAATGCAGGGTTGCCATTTTCGGCTGCTTCCTTCGCATAGTCCGTAAGCGTTTTTATTCCAGCTACAGCTAAGGTACCGAGTGCTGCAGCGGCCGCAGTACCAGCCGTGACTAGAGCAGCAGCGCCCTTTACAACGCCTTTAGCCGCTGTACCAGCGACCTCAAGCCCTTTGCCGGCAGCTTTCCCTGCTGCACCAATGACATCCAACGCTTCGCCGAGCACTGGAGTGTGCTGGGCGGCATCGGAAATGTCCTCCGCAAATTCCTTGATCTTACCCTTGGCCTTCGCAACGGCATCCGCTGCGCGCTCGGTGACCGGAGTGTAAGACTTCTCGGCATTCTTTGCGGTATCCAGCGCCGTAGTCAGCTTCTTCAGCTCCGCTTCCTGCTTAGCCAGCGCTGCCCGCGCAGAGCTAAGCTGCTGCCTGTACCGATCGGCCCCTGCGCTGGCTTCACCGCTGGCTTCGGCAACTTCTTTATACGCCTGCTCAAGAGCACGGACTTTTTCGGCCTGCTGATCTACAATTTCCTGCTGTACGGCTTGTTTAGCGGTGAGAGCCTCGACGCTGTCAGCATTGCTTGCGAACTCGGCGCTCAGTGCAGACATTTCGGATCGTAGGTTTTTGGTGTTGCTGTTGAGCGACTTCATCTGATCGTTGAAGGCCTGCTCACCGTCAAGTTTTATGCTTGTGCTTATTTCACGTACCGCCATCGTTTTCTCCTGATTTTTCCGGCGTCAACGCCGCCACCATATCCAGATATGTACC
>CAKTNU010000015.1 GCA_934589325.1 uncultured Oscillospiraceae bacterium
CGACAAAGCTGATCGCTCCGGCAGGACATTCCGGCAGACAGTTGCCCAGCCCGTCGCAGTAATCGTCGCGTATGAGCCTGGCTTTCCCGTTTATTATGGCTATGGCGCTCTCATGGCATGCGGCGGCGCATTTTCCGCAGCCGATGCACTTCTCTTCGTCTATGTGTATGATCTGTCGAATCATTTTCGTTCACCTCGAGCGAAGCATACACGAGAACACAGGCTTTGTCAAATGCAAAATTCCGGCGGATATGACTCACTGCTCCTCTGTGAGACGGCTGAGGAGCTTTTCCTTCTCCTGCTGCAGCTCGGCTATCTTTTTGCGTCCGAGAGGGTACATGAAGCGAAGTATCACGAATATCAGGAAGTACAGCACCGCGGGGATAAGCACGGAGTCGGTGAACATCATATCGAGTGTGCCGCCGGTGATGTTTGCGGTGTTCAGAACATTGTCCGTGTAGCCGATGCGCAGCAGCGCCATGTTGACGAGTATGGCCGCAATGGTCTGCCCGAGCTTGCGCATGAAGGTGAAGAACGCATAGCTTGTCGCCTCGTCGTGCAGGCCGTAGTTGACCTCATTGTAGTCTATCGCGTCGGTGGCGATAGCCCAGAGAAGCAGGAAAATGAACGCGTTGCCTATGCCCGACAGCAGGCATACCGCAAGGAACATCCATACGCTTGTGCCGCCCAGCAGGTACAGCGCAAGATTGCACACTCCCGCCATCAGCATGCCGTAGGCGCAGACCTCACGACGCCCGAAGCGGGCGCCGAGCTTGCCGGCAAAAAGCATTATCACTGCCACCGGCAGGTACTGGCACACCGTCGGCATCATCGACAGGCCGGGCGCGTTGAAATAATAGTTAAAGAGATAGGTATTGTAGCTTTGGCTGAACATCTGCGCCGCAAGAAACAGCATGCCGACGAGACATACGGCCATATACGGGCGGCTGTGCAGCAGTATTTTTATGACCTTCCACGTCTGTCCCTTCTCCTTCGGAGCGGGCTTGGTAGGTACGCGCTCGGTAGTCCAGCGGTAGCACAGCAGATACGCCAGCACCGATACGGCGGAGATAATGACAACGCCGGTCAGTATCTTGCTGTAGGACATCACGGATACGCCGCTCTCGGTTTTGACGTAGCAGAAGCTGATCAGCAGCATCGCGGGCATCGCGCCGAAGGTCGAGCCTATCGAGCGGAACACCGACAGAGACGAGCGCTCGCGGTCGTCCGACGTTATGACCTGCGCGAGTGAGCCATAGGGAATGTTTATACCGGTGTAGAGCATGCCGAATAGTATATATGTCACATATGCATATGCGAGATAGCCGCCCTGACTGAGTCCCGGTATTTTTACAAACATAAGTATCGCCGACAGTGCGACAGGCACGGCCAGCGTCTTGAGCCAGCGGCGGTAGCGCCCATCGGAGGCGGGCTGTATACGGTCGATTATGCGTCCCCACAGAGGATCGTTTATCGCATCCCATATTCTTGCGATGATGAACATCACCATGATGCTCACGACACCGATACCGAGCACGTCGGTATAATATTTCTGCAGTACGCTTTGAACCAGACCGAACACCAGCAGCGACGCGAGGTCGCCCATAGCATAGCCTATCTTATCCCGGGTGCCGATGCCGCTCGTGCGGGAAATGTAGCTCTGTTCCATTTCTCAGTCTCCCTTTTATAATTTTAAAAAATAGCTTAAAGGTCTCTGACTGCGCTGGCTGCTGCCTCGAAAACTGCGGCATATTCGCTGCCCTTGCGGTAGAACACCGCCGGACGGCCGAGCGGGGCGGCAACGAGATATTCATGCCCGCCGCGGTGCGGCGCGCCCGTCCAGAAGTGCAGCCATTCTCCGTCGGGCAGGGATACGCGGCGCACTTTTGCGCCCTTTTCTATCACCGGGGCGACAAAGATGTCGTCTCCGAGAAAGTATGCGTACTCATCATGGCTGCTGGAGTAGTCCCCGGCCTCCCAGAAGTCGGGACGTATCGCGGGAATACCGCCCCCGGCATCGGCGGCACATTTTTCAATGTACGGCCGCAGTGCTGCGTGTACCATCGTGAGAGCGACTGTATGCGGCAAAACGTCCGGCGCGTCGAACTGGCTGTTCGCCCAAGGGCGTATCGACTCATGGCTGCGCATCATCAGAGAGAATGCGCCGGCCTCGAGCCAGCGGGTGAACAGCTCGTCGTCACGCTTGAGCTTGCCGAAGGAGAAGAAGCCGCCGATGTCCCAGTGCAGCATCGTCACACCCGAAAAGCCCAGCGAGAAGCAGGCGGGCATGATGCAGGGCAGACCGTAGTCGTGCGTGTAGTCGGTATGCTGGTCGCCGTTCCAGAGCATGGGGGCGTATTCCTGTATGCCGAGGTATCCGGAGCGCGTGAAGAACATAACGTCGCTGTCACCGTACTCCTCGATAGCCTCACGGTTCAGCTTCGCCCACAGCACGGGCCACCTGTTGTGAAGCAGTGCGGGGTCACCGTCGTGCAGCACGCAGTCCACCGGCAGATATTCGCCGAAATCCGCCATCCAGCCCGAGACGCCGAGATCGAGCATGTTTTGCTTGATAAGCACGTCCTTCGTAAAGCGCACGGCCTCGGGATTTGTCAAGTCGAGCATACCGGCGTCAAAGGTCGTGGACTTTATGTGGTAAATGCCGCCGTCCTGCCGGCGAATGAGGTATCCGGCCTCGGCGCATTGGCTGTAGAGGCGGCTGCCCTTGACGAGGTAGGGATTGATATATGCAAGAAAGCGCACGCCGCGCTCACGGAGCTTCTTTATCGCGCCGCGCAGGTCCGGATACAGCTTTTCGTCTGCCTCCCAGTTCCACCATACCTGCTTGCCCATCACGGTGCGGTTCTCGCCTGACCAGTCCTGACTCCACACACCGCATATTTTCGCCCCGGCGTCGAGCATGGCGAAGGTCTTGTCAAGCACGGTCTGCGTACCGCCCTGTATGCCGAGTATCATGCCGTCCATGCACCAGCCGGGAATATACTGCCGGTTCGGGATATTTGCTGCGGCAAAGCCCGCAAGCTCTCTGCAGCTGCCGCCGAACTGGATCTTCAGCGAACGCGGACAGGAATCAAAGGCGAAAATGTACGCATCGTCCCCGAATACGGCGCGGCCGTCGCTGTCGGTATCGAATGCGATAAAGCGGCCGCTGTCGGTCACGAACACGGGCATCGGTGAATAGCTGCCGATCTCGGAGTGCGGCTTTTCACGGTACAGTGCCGTTGGGAGCAGAGCCTTTTCGACAATGGTCGAAGCCTTGATATGCTCCGACACAAAGTTCACGACAGTTTCTCCGCGCAGATTCACCTTGCGGTATTGCTCGCCGCCGCCGAAAACGGCTTCACCGTCGACCGCAGGCAGGCGAAATTCATATGCCCAGCCCGGTTCTCCGCAGAACCGAAGCTCCGCACCGCCGGGAAGCTCGGAATATTCGATGCGCAGAGAATGTCCCTCGGCGCTGAAGACAATGCTGCTGCCGGAATACTCGGCCTGCGTGAGCGGGATGCGCTCGACCTCTGAAACGCTGACCTTGACGGTCCCGCGTGAGGATACATAGCTCTTTTCCTGCCGGATCGCGGCGGCAAAGGGCGCGTCGGCGCGGTGGGATATGAGCTCCCGTGCGCCGGACAGCAGCACTAAGCCGCTGTCAGAGCAAATTTTAAGCATCTTGTATTGCCTCCGTGTAAATTTTATCTTATTCTTATATTAAGGGCTCGAATGAGCAATGTCAAGAATAAAGCGTTGACTTTTTTAACAGCGTGAATTAAACTGAACGATGAAAGGACGTGCGCAAATATGGAGAAATCGCGAATCGGGAGCGTGGTATCACGGCTGATAGACATGATACTTGCCGGGTTCTATTGGGTAATTTGTTCATTGCCCGTAATAACGATCGGCGCGTCGAGTACGGCGCTGTACTACACCGTCGTCAAATGCGTGCGTCATGAAAGAGGCCGCACGAGCGCCAGCTTTTTCTCGGTATTTCGGAAAGAGTTTCGCCAGAGCACGGTCATATGGCTGATCTATGCTGCCTATACCGCGGTCATCGCAGCGGATGCGTGGGCGATCGAGCTGCTCGGTCTCGGCAGCGGAGTCCTCGGTACGCTGCGCTGGGTATTCTTCATGCCCGCGCTGCTCAGTATGCCGTGGATGTTTGCGTATATATCGAGGTTTTCAAATAATATAAAGGGCAGCTTCAAATTTGTCGGCTGGCTGACACTGAAGCATCTCGGACGTTCTGTGATCCTGGCGGCGGAACTTATCGCGGCGGCCGTGATAGTGTGGCTGACGCCGATGCTGCTGCCGCTTCTCCCCGGCGCACTGTGCATGCTGATGAGCCTGCATATAGAACCGGTGTTCCGCGAATATACGGCGGAGCAGGGCGATGAAAATACTGACGCATGGTACAACGAATAATTATAAACGGAGGTATTACCAGATGGCGAGAAATATAGACGTTTCGGTCCGGGACGGCGAGCTGAGGCTTACGCTCGACGGGGCGGAGCTGCTGAGGCACTCGGCGGAGACTCCCGCGATATTCGCCGGACGCGGCAAAGAGAGCATAAAAATGTACCGCGGCAACTTCGACGTGTCCGACCGCGTGGAGGAGCGCTTCGCCCTGCGCCTCGCGGACATCGAAGGCGATACACTGATTTTTACGCATCCGGACATAGACGCTGTGCTCACCGTGCGCATCATCCGAGAGAACGGCATGCTCCGACTGCTCGGAAAATGTGAGGACGAGAGCGTGAACCGTATATGGATACGGCTTTGTGCCGTGGACGGCGAGCATGTTACCGGCGGCGGAGAGCAGTTTTCGGCACTTGATATGCGCGGCAGACTGTTTCCGATATGGACGCGTGAACAGGGCGTCGGCCGCAATAAGCTGACCGAGATAACCCGCCTTGCCGATGCGAGCGACGGCGGAGGCGGAGACTACCATACGACGTTCTTCCCGCAGCCGACCTTTGTGTCCTCGCGCCTGTACTGGGCGCATCTGGAGAACTATGAATATTCCGAGCTCGATTTCCGTGCTCCGTACTTCCATGAGATAGGCGTCTGGTCAGGCGGCTTTTCGCTGGTGCTCTGCGCCGGAGAGAGCTATCGGGAGCTGAGCGGCAGCCTCAGTGCGCTGCTCGGCCGACAGCCCATGCTGCCGGACTGGGCTATGAAGGGCATATGGCTCGGCGTGCAGGGCGGTACCGAGCGCACACTCGAGCTGCTGGGCAAATGCCGCGAGAGCGGTATGGATGTTTCCGCAGTCTGGATACAGGACTGGGAGGGGCGGCGCATCACATCCTTCGGCAAGCGCCTGCAATGGGACTGGCGCTGGGACAAAAAGTCATATCCCGGGCTTGACGCGGTGATAGCGGCGGATGAAAATACGCGCTGGATGGGATATATAAATCCCTATCTCGTCGAGGGCGGCGTGCTGTTCAACGAGGCGCAGGAGAAGGGCTATTTCGTCAAAAGACGGGACGGCAGTGACTATCTGTTTGATTTCGGCGAGTACGACTGCGGTGTGGTCGACCTGACGATGCCCGAGGCATTCGACTGGTACAAGAGCGTTATAAAAACAAATCTCATCGGCCTCGGTTTCCGCGGCTGGATGGCGGACTTCGGCGAATACCTGCCAGCCGACTGCGTATGCTGCGGCGGAAGCGGACTCGAAATGCACAATAAATGGCCGATGCTGTGGGCAAAGTGCAATCGGGAGGCCGTCGAGGAGGCCGGACTTCTGGGAGACTGCGTGTTCTTTATGCGTGCCGGCGCCGCCGGAAGCCAGAGATATTCGACGCTGCTCTGGGCAGGGGATCAGTGTGTCGACTGGTCGGAGAACGACGGGCTGCCCTCGGTCATAACCTCGGCGCTGACTGCGGGTATGAGCGGGTTCGGCCTGCACACCTGCGACGCGGGCGGATACACGACCCTGTTCGGTCTGCACAGGGACGAGGAGCTGCTGCTGCGCTGGCTCGAGTTTACATGCTTCAGTCCCGTTATGCGCACCCACGAGGGCAACCGGCCGGACGACAACGTCCAACTTTATTCAAGCCGTGAAATAATTAGCCGTGCAGCGCGGCTGTCACATATCCATACGGCGCTCCTGCCGTATCTGAAAGCCTGCGCGGAGGAAAATTCGGAGATGGGCATACCCGTCATGCGGCCGCTGTTCTATGATGCGCCGGACTGCGGGCGGGCGTATGACCGCGAGATGTACAGTTATTTCTTGGGAGATGAGCTGCTTGCTGCGCCGGTCGTCGCTCCGGGAGTGACAGAGCGGAGCCTATGGCTGCCGGAGGGCGAGTGGGTACATCTCTGGAGCGGCCGTGAGTATTCCGCCGGAGATGTGAGCGTATCCGCGCCTATGGGCGAGCCGCCGGTGTTTTATAGGAAAAACGGCCGCTTTGCGGAGCTTTTCCGCATGATACCCGAAATTTTATAACTGGCCGGTATATGCGCCGTGCATCGTGATCCTAAACAGATAAGGTCATGATGCACGGCGCTGTATTCGCTAAGAAACCGTTAATTGTCCCAAAATACGCCCATGATATGGCAATATACGCATGGCGATTGGCTGAAGTGCACAAAAACAGACTTGAAAAATCTACACCCGCGTCAAACTTAGGTGCTTTACAAATCACGCTCCGGCCTTTATAATAAAACCAGCAGCCAGTAGATGGCTTTTTTTACGGCAAGTTAATTAACAGCGTTAATTAAAAATCAAAATCAATCAACAAAAGGAGACACGAAATGAAAAAAGTGCAGAGACTGATAGTCCTCATCCTTGCGCTGGCGATGTGCTTCTCCCTCGCTGCCTGCGGCAGCTCCGGGACGCAGCAGCCCGCACAGAGCGAGGGTCAGACCGAGCAGCCCGCGGAAAACAACGGCACCCCTGCAGGGGAGATAGTCATCAACTTCCCGTGCATCTGGGTCGGCACCGACTCCAAGGCCGCTTATCTTGCAAAGATGGTCGAGGACTTCAACGCTGAAAACGCAGGCTCCATCAAGGTCGTCATTGAGGAGCAGACCGACTATCAGGCGTACCGCGACAAGATACGCACCACCATCACCACCGGCTCCGCGCCCGACATCTGCATCCTTGACACCACTTTTGATATCAAGGCCTATCAGGAATCCGGCAAGTTCATGGATCTGACCTCCTACCTCGCCGACGGCTGGGGCGACAACTTCACCGACGGCTGCTTCGACGCATGGAGCATCGACGGCAAGACCTATATCCTGCCTTTCGAGAGCGCGATCTTCCCCATAGTCTACAATAAGGACATTCTCGCTGCTGCCGGCTGGAATACCTTCCCCACCACCTATGAAGAGATGTTCAAGATGTTCGACGACATCAAGGCCGCCGGCTACAACGCCGTCGGTCAGATGGCCGGCGACAATGCATGGACTTCCATGCTGTGGTACTCGCTGATAGTCGAGGCCATAGGCGGCAAGGACGTCTACGCGAACGGCCTCAGCGACCCCGCATTTGTCGAGGCTGCCGGCGTTCTCAAGAAAATGTACAGCTACACCTTTGACGGCGCTGTCTCTGCTGCCGCATCCGATGTCAACGGCCACTTCCTCGCCCGCGACACCGCGCTCTATCTCAACGGCCCGTGGTGGATAGCAAACTTCTACAAGGAAGAGAATAACGGCCTCAACGAGGTGTGCGACGTTGCCACCAACCCTGTCTATGAAGGCGGTAAGGGCGACGCAGCCGGCCTTGTGACCACCGTTCAGGGCTTCCTTGCCTGCGCCAAGCAGGATGATCCGGCAAAGGAAGCTGCAGTAGTCAAATTCCTTCAGTACATCTCCGAGCCCGAGCGCGTCTCCGAGTGGGCGCTCAGCTCCGGCGCCATGTTCTTTGTCAAGTACACCCCGTCTCCCGAGACCAACGAGATCTCCCAGAAGTTTACCGAGATAGCCAACAATGCAAGCTACACCATTCTCCATGTGAACGGCGCATTCCCGACCGCTTTCTCCACCGAGTTCCCGGCGGCAGTCTCCTCTCTCGTTCTCGGTCAGGTCGATGAGCAGGGCTTTGTAGATATGCTCCAGACCGCTATCGACAACGCTGCCTGATGATCGGACAGCAAAAGTAAATTTAAGCAAAACCGCCGCCGGGCAAGCAATTCCGGTTTGCCCGGCGGCTTCGTATTTTGCCGCCTTGCCTTATCAAAGCAGCCCGATGCACAGGCTTTTTTGATAAACCAAGGAGGTGACGCGATGAAACCAACCAGATCCGATCGGCGTGCGCTGGCCGCGTTTATGGCGCCTGCGCTGATCATGATGCTCGTGTTCTTCGTGATACCGGTGCTGTACGTTGTTGTGGTCAGCGTCCTTAAATGGAACGGTATCTCGGCGCCGAGCTTCAACGGGATGAAGAATTTCGCCCTGCTTTTCAAGGACAAGGCCTTCATCCGCTCGATATGGAACAATGTCATCTGGGCGTTTACGGCGGCCTGCATACAGGTGCCGCTGGCGATGCTGATGGCGATAATCCTCTCGCGCAAGCCGAAGGGATGGAAGTTTTTCCGCACGGTATACTTCTTCCCGCAGGTCATATCCGGTATAGCGCTGGCAATGCTGTGGCGCGGTATTTATAACGCCGACTACGGTCTGCTCAACGGTCTGCTGAAGGCGATAGGCCTCGGGCATCTTGCCTGCGACTGGCTGGGCGGACTCAAGACCGCATTCCCGGCCGTGCTTATCTATTGGGTGTTCTATGTCGGCTACTACATGGTCATCATGATGGCGGATATCACGACTATCGACCAGAGCTACTACGAGGCTGCGACTATTGACGGCGCGTCCGAGTTCCAGCAGGCGATATATATCACCATTCCGCTTATCAAAAAGACCTCGCTGCTCACCTGTGTCACACTTGCAAGCATCATGGGTCTGCGTCAGTTCGAGCAGGTGTATATGCTGACAAACGGCCAGCCCGCAAACACCACTTCGACGATGGTGCTGTACCTGTACAAGAAGATGCAGGACGCGAATTACGGCCTGTCGAGCGCAACGGCTGTGATCCTTATCATTGTAGGCGTGCTGTTCATCATCTGCATCCGCAAGCTGTTTGAGGGCCGCAGTGAGAACGTACCCGCGAAGGCAAGGAGGAAACAGTGATGGAAAATAAATCTGTTCTCCGTAAATCCCCGTGGCAGAATGTGAAGCATGGGCTGCTGGTATTCTTCCGGTGGTTTCTGATAATATTCTTCGCGGTGTACACGCTCTTCCCGCTGCTGTGGCTGGTGATCTCTTCGTTCAAGACCAACTATGAGCTGCTGACGGATCCGTTCTCCATGCCCGCCGTATGGCAAATAAGCAACTATGTAAATGCCCTGACCGTCGCCGGACTCGGGCGTATGCTGCTGAACTCCGTAGTGGTCGGCTTGGGGGCGACCGCGTTCAACGTTATCATCGCAAGTATGAGTGCCTACTGCATTTCCCGCTTCCGCTTCAAAGGGCGCGAGAAGTTCTACGGCCTGTTCACGGCCGGCATACTCATTCCGCTGAACGCTTTGATGGTGCCGTATTTTGTCATCATCAACAAGCTCGGCCTGTATGATACATACGGCGGCATGATACTGCTGTACACCGCCATCGGCATCCCCATGTCTACCTTCCTTATCCGCGGCCTGATGGATTCCATCCCGATGGAGCTTGAGGAGGCGGCATATATCGACGGCTGCGGCTTTTTGGCCCGCTTCTGGCATATAATACTGCCGCTGTCCCGCACCGGCATAGTCACTGCCGCGACCTTTGAATTTCTGACCTGCTGGAATGAGTTTGTGTTTGCAAACCTCATCGTCTCGTCCGAAAAGCTGCGTACCATTCAGGTTGGCATCCGGTATTTCACAAACCAGTTCTCGACCGACTACGTTTCTATGTATGCCGCGATCGTCATCTCGATAATTCCGTCGATACTTGGCTATGTTCTTTTCCAAGAGCAGATCATCAGCGGTATGACCAGCGGCGCAGTGAAGGGGTAAACCAGAAACTGTACGCAGGAACAACAAGCAGAACACCGTTTCGGAGCTTCATCCGAAACGGTGTTCTGCTTGTATAGTTATTTTATTCGGCGTAGTTAGAGAAGTAGTTCTGCACGACGATTATCGGAGTGCCCTTGTCGCCGCTGCCGCTGGTCAGGTCGCACAGAGAACCGATAAGGTCGGTCAAGCGGCGGGGTGTGGTACCCTCGGAGGCCATATTGCCCTTAAGGTCCGCGTCCTTCTTGCGGATCGACTCCTGGATTGCGGCCTTCAGCTCATCGCCGGACAGACCGGCAAAGTCGTTGTCTGCCAGATACTTGAGCTTCAGCTCATTGGGCAGACCGACGAGCCCGGAGGTAAAGCCGGGGCTGACAACAGGATCGGCCAGCTCCCAGATCTTGCCCATCGGATCCTTGAATGCGCCGTCACCGTAGACCATGGCCTCGACCTTAACGCCGGTGCGTTCAAGCAGAGCGGCCTGTATGCCCTCGGCGACCTCCTGCGCATTTTTCGGGAAGAGCTTTATTTTGCCTTCTGTCGCCTTATTGGAGCCAAGCAGACCGTACTGGCACCAGCCGCTGCCGTTTACCGGCGCGTTGAGAATATCGCAAAGAGTCAGAACGGTCTTTCCGCCCGCGGCTTTGATGCGGCGGCGGGAGCGTTCACGGCTGTGGATGTCGCAGCAGAGGACGTTTTCCGCATAAGGGACTATAGCATCGGCATGGTTTGCGAAGATGATCTCGGCCTCCGCGCCTTCCTCACGGATGACGGATTCGTAGTATTCGACATAGTCTACGCCGGTGAAGGGGTGCTTTACATAGCCGAAATGTCTGCGGTAGTCTGCCAGACTGAGGACATCGGTGTAGGGATTTACGCCGCTCGCGTCAAGTGTGTCCTCATCGAAGAGATGGTTGCCGACCTCATCGGAAGGGTAAGACAGCATGAGAACGACCTTTTTGCAGCCGCGGGCGATACCGCGCAGGCAGATAGCGAAGCGATTACGGGAAAGGATCGGGAACACAACGCCGACGGTACCGCCGCCGAGCTTTGCCTTGACGTCAGCCGCTATATCGTCGACGGTCGCATAGTTGCCATCGGAACGGGCGACGACGGACTCGGTGACCGCCACGACGTCACGCTCGTGCAGCTTGAAGCCGTCATAATGCATTGCAGCAATGACGGAATCGGCAACTGTCTTTACAATATCATCGCCCTCACGGATGATGGGCGCACGCACACCTCTTGAAATAACTCCGGACATTGGAAGCCTCCTAATAAGCTAATAGTTTTTACCTAAAAATAATACACTTTTTGCGCCGGCAAGTCAACAAAATCACGCTTTTTTCGTTTGCTCTTGCAAAGGAGACCAATAGAATATATAATATTAAGGTCAAAAAGCTACGGAGGTTTTGCATGAAAAATCAAAAGATACTTATCCTCGACTTCGGCGGCCAGTATAACCAGCTCATCGCCCGCCGTGTCCGCGAGTGCAGCGTCTACTGCGAAGTCAAGCCCTTCGGCACCTCGCTTGAAGAGATACGCGCCTTTGACCCCATCGGCATCATCTTTACCGGCGGCCCCAACAGCGTCTATGAGGCGGGCTCGCCTCATGTCGATACCGGCGTCTATGAGCTTGGCGTCCCCATCCTCGGCATATGCTACGGCTGTCAGCTCCTCGCCCACGAGCTGGGCGGCAGAGTCACCGCCGCACAGGATGATTCGGCCCGCGAGTACGGCAAGACCGAGACGTATTTTGATACCTCATGCAAGCTCTTCAAAAGTATCCCGGGCGAGAGTGTCACGTGGATGAGCCACGGCGATTATATGGCTCAGGTGCCGCAGGGCTTCAGTCTTGTTGCACATTCCGCAGCCTGCCCCACCGTCGGCATCTGCGACGAGGAGCGCGGCTTCTACGGTGTGCAGTTCCATCCGGAGGTAAATCACACCGAGTATGGCCGCGAGATGCTGCATAACTTCCTCTATGAGATCTGCGGTGCAGTCGGCGACTGGACAATGGCAGATTATAAGCGCCGTGCGATAGATGAGATACGCGCAAAGGTCGGTGACGGCAAGGTCCTGCTTGCGCTTTCCGGCGGCGTGGATTCCTCCGTCGCGGCGGCATTGCTGGCCGAGGCCGTAGGCAATCAGCTCACCTGCGTGTTTGTCGACCACGGCCTCATGCGCAAAAATGAAGGCGACGAAGTGGAGGAAGCCTTCGCAAAATGGGATATAAACTTTATCCGTGTGGATGCGGAGGAGCGTTTTCTGGCTGCGCTGAAGGGCGTAGTGGAGCCAGAGGCCAAACGCAAGATAATCGGCGAGGAGTTCATCCGTGTATTTGAGATAGAGGGAAAGAAGATAGGCAGTGTTGACTATCTTGTGCAGGGGACGATATATCCCGATGTCATCGAGTCTGGCAAGGGCGATGCGGCGGTCATCAAGAGCCACCACAATGTCGGCGGGCTGCCCGACTATGTTGATTTCAAGGAGATAATAGAACCGTTGCGTATGCTGTTCAAGGATGAGGTACGCGCCCTCGGCCGCGAGCTCGGCTTGGCAGAGACGTTGGTGCAGCGTCAGCCCTTCCCCGGACCCGGCCTTGGAATCCGCGTTATCGGCGAGGTAACGAAGGAGAAGCTGGACATCCTGCGCGAGGCAGATTACATTTTCCGCGACGAGATAGCAAAGGCCGGACTTCAGAACACCATGAGCCAGTATTTTGCGGCGCTGACGAACATGCGTTCCGTCGGCGTCATGGGCGACGGCCGCACTTACGACTACGCGCTTGCGCTGCGCTCGGTCTCCACGTCGGACTTTATGACTGCCGACTGGGTGCGTATTCCGTATGAGGTGCTCGACAAGGTCTCTGTCCGCATAGTAAACGAAGTCCGCGGCATCAACCGGATCCTCTATGATGTGACGTCTAAACCGCCCGCAACAATAGAATTTGAGTAAAAGAAAAAATACCGTTTTTCCAGAGAATCCCTGTGAAAAACGGTATTTTTGCAGGCTTTCGAATGATTTGCAAAGTATGGGCCGCCGAACTGCAAGTTCGGCGGCCGGGGGGATTATGCATTTTCACATTGCGTCTATATATCCGCAGGCGGCGAGGGCGGCGGCGGAGCCGTCGGCGCAGGCGGTGGTAAGCTGGCGCACGGCCTTGCGGCGGCAGTCACCGGCAACAAACACGCCGGGGGTCTTTGTCAGGCAATCCTCGCCAGCGTCGGCATAGCCCGCAGCGTCAAGCTCCATAAGATTTGAAAATATGCCGTTGTCCGGTTGGTGGCCGATCGCGACGAACAGCCCGTCAAGGCTTATCTCACGCCGTCCGCCGGGGTGACGCACGGCGATGCCGCGAAGCTCAGTGTCGCCAAGCAGCTCCTCGACCGTGGAGTCGAGGATGAATTCAACGTTTTCCTTCTTACGCAGTGCCTCTACAAGCTTTTCTTCACCGCGGAAGCTGCCGCGGCGGTGAATGAGATAGACCTTGCGGCAGGTCTCGCTCAGGAGCATCGCGTCCTGAAGCGCACTGTTGCCCCCGCCGTTGACCGCCACATCGCGCCCCTTGTAGAACGCACCGTCGCACACCGCGCAGAAGCCCACACCGCTGCCGACGAGCTCTTCCTCGCGCTCAAGCCCAAGCATCCGGGGCTTGGCACCGGATGCGATTATTATCGCCTTGGCTTCAAACTCGGCGCCGGACTCACAGCGCACGCGTTTGACCGCGCCGAGGTCCTCTGCTGCGACTACCTCTTCGAGCTCGACCTCCGCGCCCTGCTCCATGGCCTGCTCGAGCAGCCTGTCGCCGAGCTCGGCTCCGCTTATCGAAATTACGGAGGGAAAATTCTCGACCTTGGGCGACCAGGTTATCTGTCCGCCGAACGCGGCCTTTTCTATCACCAGTACCGATTTCCCGGCACGGCAGGCATAGGTCGCCGCGGTGAGCCCCGCAGGGCCGCCGCCGATAATGATTATGTCGTACATAGCTATGACTCCTATAAGCAATGAATAACCCCCGGATCTCCGGGGGTTATTCGATTTTAAGTTCAGGCAGTGCCGCAGTATGCGGCGCATTATTGATCAGTTTGCAAGATACTGCTTTATAGCAGGTGCGCCGGCGTATTTCTCGTAGTCCGTGCCGTTGGTAACGATCAGGGTAGGCGCCTGCTTGACACCGTAGCTCAGCGCGAGCTCTGCGTTCTCGTCGGCCATCAGCTTTTCGTACTTGAAGCCGGCCTTGTCGAGATACGAGCAGGCGATACGGCAGTTGGGGCAGGTCGGAGTTGCGAAGAGTATAGCTCTTGCACCGCCGTGAGACTCGTCATGATGCTCCTCGGCCTTGGGCGCGTCATGCTCAATGGGACCGCTGTGGGTCAGCTTTGAGGTGCCGATATTATACTCGCGGCGCTCTTTGTACTCCTGAGTTTTGCCCGCATTCCAGTTCTGGACGGGGCGGTAGTAGCCTGTGATGCGGCTGTAGACCTCGGCGTCCTCACCGCAGTGGGGGCACTTGAACTGCTCACCGCTGAGATAACCGTGATTCTTGCAGACGGAGTAGGTCGGCGAGAGAGTGTAGTACGGGAGCTTGTAGTTTTCCGCTATCTTGCGGACGAGGTTGGCTGCGGCTTCCCAGCTCGGCAGCTTCTCGCCGAGGAAGGCGTGGAACACGGTGCCGGAGGTGTAGCGAGTCTGGAGATCATCCTGAATGTCGAGCGCGGCGAAGATATCCTCGGTATAGCCGACAGGCAGGTGGGAGCTGTTGGTGTAGTAAGGCGTGCCGCCCGGCTCGGCAGCAGTGATGATGTCGGGGTAGAGCTCGACATCGTGCTTGGCGAGACGGTAGGAGGTGGACTCGGCAGGGGTGGCCTCAAGGTTATACAGGTCGCCGTACTGCTCCTGATAATCGCTGAGCCGCTCGCGCATATGGTCGAGCACCTGCTTGGTAAATTCCTGACACTCGGGATGGGTCATATCCTTGCGGATCCACTTTGCGTTGAGTCCGGCTTCGTTCATGCCGACAAGACCGATCGTGGAGAAGTGGTTGTCGAAGGTGCCGAGGTAATACTTGGTATAGGGGTAAAGACCGGCGTCGAGGAGCTTGGTGATGACGGTGCGCTTTATCTTCAGCGAACGGGCGGAGAGATCCATCATCTTGTCAAGCCGTGCGTAGAAATCCTTTTCATCGCTTGCGAGGTACGCGAGGCGGGGCATATTTATCGTCACGACACCGACGGAACCGGTGCTTTCGCCGGAGCCGAAGAAGCCGCCGGACTTTTTGCGCAGCTCACGAAGGTCGAGACGGAGACGGCAGCACATCGAACGCACATCGCTCGGCTCCATATCGGAGTTGATGTAGTTGGAGAAGTATGGGGTGCCGTACTTCGCGGTCATCTCGAACAGCAGCTTGTTGTTCTCGGTGGGGGACCAGTCAAAGTCACGGGTGATGGAATAGGTCGGTATCGGGTACTGGAAGCCGCGGCCGTTCGCGTCACCTTCTATCATGATCTCGATGAAGGCCTTGTTGACCATGTCCATCTCGCGCTTGCAGTCGCCGTAGGTGAAATCCTGCTCCTTGCCGCCGACTATTGCAGGCTGATCCTTGAGGTCGGCCGGGACGGTCCAGTCAAGCGTGATGTTGGAGAACGGAGCCTGAGTGCCCCAGCGGGAAGGGGTGTTCACGCCGAATATGAAGGACTGGATGCACTGCTTGACCTCCTTCTGGGTCAGATTATCGACCTTGACAAAGGGAGCAAGGTAGGTATCGAACGACGAAAACGCCTGTGCGCCTGCCCACTCGTTCTGCATGATGCCGAGGAAGTTCACCATCTGGTTGCAGAGGGTGGACAGGTGGCTTGCCGGAGAGG
>CAKTNU010000016.1 GCA_934589325.1 uncultured Oscillospiraceae bacterium
GGGCAGTGACCGTCTCATCGGACAGAAGCCCCTGCTCCTGAAGAACATAGAACAGGCGGGTCAGGCCGATGGAAATGCCGACGCCGGGAAGCTGCTTGTCGGTATAATAGCCTGCGAGATCGTCATAGCGCCCGCCGGAGCAGACGGAGCCTATCTCGGGGTGCTCTGTCATCTCTGTCTCATAGACGGTGCCGGTATAATAATCGAGGCCGCGGGCAATGGTCAGGTCGACGGCAAAATTCTCCTCCGGGACGCCGAAATCCTTGAGATAGCGCGTCACGGTGATGAGCTCGTCAAGTCCCTGATCAAAGGTACCGTCCATACCGCGGTAGCGCTCGAGTGCGGCTATGACCTCGGCATTGGTGCCGGTTATGGCCATAAAGTCGAGCACGTTCTCCGCCTTGCAAGGCAGCATCTTCACCTCGTCGATAAGCAGCTGGCGGACCTTCTCCGCGCCTATCTTATCGAGCTTGTCAACGGTGCGCATAATATCGCCTGCGCGCTCGCTCATGCCGTTCATGGCATAAAAGCCGTTGAGCAGCTTGCGGTTGTTGACCCTTATCCTGAACTTCGTTATACCGAGGGCGGAGAAGGTTCGGTATATTATCGCGGGTATCTCGGCTTCGTTGATGATGTCAAGCTTACCGTCGCCGATCACGTCGATATCGGCCTGATAGAACTCGCGGAAGCGGCCGCGCTGGGCGCGCTCACCTCTGTACACCTTGCCTATCTGATAGCGCCGGAACGGAAAGGCCAGCTCGGAATAATGCGCCGCGACGTATTTAGCCAGCGGCACGGTCAGGTCAAAGCGGAGCGCAAGATCGCTGTCGCCCTTGGTGAAGCGGTATATCTGCTTTTCGGTCTCGCCGCCGCCCTTTGCAAGCAGCACCTCGGCAGACTCTATAACAGGCGTATCGAGCGGCGTGAAGCCGTAGACCGAATAGGTGTCGCGCAGGATGCTCATCATGCGCTCAAGCTGCATCTGCGGGGCCGGCAGCAGCTCCATGAAGCCGGACAGTGTCCGGGGCTGTACTTTTGCCATATGGAGAGTTCCTTTCTTTTATAACATGGAAATGCCCGAGGCGCGGTACAAATACCGCGCCTGAACATATTGGGCTGTGATCAGCGCTTCTGGGGGTTGACGATGTTGCGCCAGTCAAGGTCGCCGCGGCGGAGTCCCTGAACCAGGACCTCGGCAGTGGCGGCATTGGTCGCAAATGGTATCTGATACTGGTCGCACAGACGCTCTATCTTATTGATATCGTCAAAGCCCTTGGGATTTGCGGGATCGCAGAAGAACAGCACGAGGTCTATCTCGTTGAAGGAGATACGCGCACCTATCTGCTGTGCGCCGCCCTGATCCGCGTGAAGGTACAGCGTGATGGGCAGTCCCGTTGCCTCGGAGACGAGTTTGCCGGTGACATGGGTCGCACACAGGGAATGTTCCGCCAAAATGCCGCAGTACGCGATGCAGAACTGAACCATCAACTCTTTTTTTCTGTCATGTGCCATCAATGCAATATTCATCGTTTTCTCCGTTTCTCCTGTCCTTGGGTTTTATCGTATCGAATTATAAACAATAATTTTGAAAACATCAATATTTTTTATTATTTTCTGCGATTTTATTTCAAAAGTGTCATTTCCTGCTCAGACGTGTTGCTGTAGCTCCTGATATTGAGGTAAACATCGACTATCTGGCGTGCGATGAAGCCTACGGAAGCACCTGCGTGTCCTCGCTCCACCACAACGGCGACGGCGATCTCCGGATCGTCATACGGCGCATAGCAGATGAACAGCGCGTCATTCTTGATGCCCTCGCCCTTCTGCGCCGTACCGGTCTTGCCGGCAACGGTGACTGCGCAGTCATAGAAGTTGAGGTAGTTCGTGGTATTCATCGGGTCGTTCAGAACCAGTCTCATGCCCTCGTGCACGGCGTCCCAGTTGTACTGCGGGCTTTCAACGGTGCTGAGGACTTCATCCTCGCGCTCATATATCTTCTCGCTGTAGTCGTAGCTTCTGACGCTCTTGAGTATAGATGCGGAATGTCTCGTGCCGCCGTTTGCGACGGTGGCGCAGTACTCGGCAAGCTGCAGCGGTGTGAACACACTGTCCGACTGGCCGATGGCGGCCTGCAGCGTATCACCTATACGCCACTCGCTGCCGGCATAGTCCTCATGGTTTGCGGCGTTGGACATATTACCGGTAGTCTCCGTAAGCTCTATGCCGGTGCTGACGCCGAGGCCGAAGGCGTGGGCATATTCGCCCATCGTGTCGATACCGAGGTCATGACCGACAGTGTAGAAGAAGTAGTTGCAGGAGTCGCGCAGAGCAGTGACAACGTTTTCCCTTCCATGAGTATAGCCCTGAGACCAGATCCAACATTCAGGCGCGTAGCCGTCGGCCGCGTACTTGGTGAAAACACCTTCGCACTTTATCTCGGTCGAGGTATCAAGGTCGACCTTGTCGCTAGTCAGCGCGGCTATCGCCGTGCAGGGCTTAAAGGTCGAGCCGGGGGCGTATGCGCCCATTAGAGCTCGGTTGAAAAGCGGCGTGTTTTCCGCCTTCATAAGCTCGGCGTAGTTTTCGATTATATTCGTGACGTCATAGGTCGGCCAGCTTGCGATGGCAAGCGGCTCGCCCGTCTTGACGTTTACGACAACGGCAGCCGCACCGGTTATCTCGTACTTGCCGTCCTCGAACTCCCACAGTCCCTGTGCGGTCTGCTCAGCCTTCTCGTTCTCACGTGTTCTTATCAGCGCGTTTACGCCGGCGTTCAGAACACGCTCGACCGCCTCCTGAAGATTTATATCCAGAGTCAGGTAGACATTGTCTCCCGGCTCCGGCTCCTTGGTGTAGACGGTACTCAGGATCGTGCCGGAGGCGTTGCGCGTCTCCTCTACCTCGCCGTCCTGACCGTGCAGATACTCCTCAAAGGCATTTTCCGCCCCGTCCTTACCGACCATTGCGTCATTCGCATAGTCAAGCAGAGAGTATTTCTCATATTCGGCCTCGGTCATCAGTCCTACGTAGCCGAGGATATGCGCGGCATTCTCGGTATGGTACTGGCGCGTGAACGAGCGCTTGACCTCAATGCCGTTCAGCTTGTTCTCCATGATGGAGCTTATCAGCTTCATGCTCGCATCCTGAACGAACACGTATTCACCGGTATTGACGGCGTAACGGACGTTTATCGAGTAGCGCAGGCCGGCTATCATGCGCATCTCCTCGGCGGAATAGTCGTTCGAGATGCCATATCGCGTGCGCATATAGCTCATCAGCTCAACGGCCGAAGGGCTTGCGGGCAGTCCCGCCTCCTTGAAGTCGGACGCCTTGTCCGCAAAGTACGCCTCCAGCATCGTGCGCTGGATATCGGTCATATCCGTGTACTCAAAGGGCGGCGATTCGGTTATCGGCAGGTCGTCCGTATAGGTATCTCCGAAGCCGCGGACCATCTCTATAAGCTCGAGAATGACCTCGTTCGGATCATCGTTCGCGAACAGCTTTGTGCTGTCGATAACGAGATTGTAGCACTCCTTGTTGCTGACGAGCACACGGCCGTAGCGGTCAAGGATGTTGCCTCGGGCGGCGGTAACGACTCTGGTCTCCTTGCTTATCGCATTGACGCTGTTGTAACGCTCCGTACCCTCAACTATCTGGACCTGATACAGAAAGTAAACATAAACGCCAAGCAGCAGCACAAGAAGCACCGACAGGGTGACCAGTCTGCCCGGTTTTACGAGTTTTTTCATGTGTTTTTCCTCATTCGATCCACTTTGCCGGCGGGAAATACACCAGCACAGCCGGCGGCAGGGACCACAGCGTCTGCAGAGCCACGGTGACGAGCATGGATGAGCTCCAGCCGTCCGAGGCCGCAGTGCCGAGCATCTGCACGACGGCAGTTATAAGGCATGCGGCCAGAGCCGCGCCCATGTACGCAAAAAAGCGGCGGTTTATGAAAAACTGCGATACAAAGCCCGCGAAAAATGCCAGCGCCGGGAGCAACAGCGTGAACATGACGGTGGTCTCCACATAGTCCATGTCCGCTAGGATCCCGAGCACAAGGCCGAATATCGCGCCCCAGCTCGCGCCCTCGAACATTCCTACCGCGACCGCGGCCGCAGGCAGCACCATCGGGCACACGCCGAGCGGCCTCACCCGTGTGAATACCGTGTTCTGCAGCATAAGCGTCAGCAGCAGGAACACCGCATACCACAGCAGGCGGCGAGGGTTGATTTTACGAAATATTTCCTTCAAGGCTCATTCCACCACTTCAAAGCTCTTAATAACGAACACCTGCACCAGCGACTCAAACGCACACTGCGGCTGCACGATGCCGTACTCTATCTGTCCGCCGGCCTCGGTCTGCACGGCGCTTATCGTGCCGATGACCAGTCCCTGCGGAAATGCGCCGCCCTGACCGGAGGTCAGCACGTCGTCCCCGACGAATATCTGCGCGCCGTCGGCAAGGAATGTCAGCTTTGCCTGCTTATTTTTCATCAGCGAGAACTCGCCCATGACCATGCCGGAGGTACCGGTGTTGCCGACGAAGGCGCCGACGGACATGTCAACGTCGATAACGGTGCTGACGGTCGCCCAGGTCTCGCCAAGCTCAGTCACCTGACCGACCAGTGCGCCGTACTCGGTAATGACCGGGTCGCCGTACTCGATACCGCTGGATGCGCCCTTGCTTATCGTAAACGATGACGACCAGTTCGACGACGACCACAGAACGACCTTGCACGACTCCAGCTCATAGTCGGTGTGCTTTTCACGCAGCTCAAGGAGCTGGCGCAGACGGGTGTTCTCCTCTGTGGCCTCGATGCCGTCACGTGCGGCCTGCTGTGCTTCGGCAAGCTGGGCGCGCAGCGATTCGTTCTCCGCCAGCAGCGAGTCATAGTCGAACAGATAGCCGTAGATGGTGTTGAACCAGTTGACGGTCGAGCTCATGGCCTTTTGTATAGGCGCCTTGAAAATGCCGAAGGCGTTCTGACTGAGGCTTATAGAACCGTTCCTAGCCGCCGAGCCGAGGCCGATTATCAGCGCCGCCGCCGCGACGATTATGCCTATGCGTATTCCGTTTTTCTTCAGATACTCTTTCAAAGCAGCACCACTCCCTGTTCCTTCAGCAGCTCACCGAGGCGGCAGAGCGGCAGACCCATGACGTTGAAGAAGTCGCCCTCAATGCCGCGCACGAACAGCGCCGCCTTGCCCTGCGCACCGTAGGCCCCGGCCTTGTCCATCGGCTCGCCGGTGTCGATATAGCGCTGTATCTCACCGTCGGACAGCTCGCGGAAATGCACGATGCTGCGTTCCGCCCCGCTGACCTCGCGGCCGTTTCTGATGACAATAACTCCGGTGTACACCTCGTGCGCCCTGCCGGAGAGACTTTTCAGCATCATCTCCGCCTGCTCGCGGGAATGCGGCTTGCCGAACACGCGGCCGTCGTGCCAGACGATAGTGTCTGCCGCGATGATAACATCATCTGCCGCACATTGCTCCGCTACCTCGCGGCCCTTTGCGGCGGCAAGCGCCGTCACAAGCTCCGCCGGGCCTGCGCCCTCGGGAGCTATCTCCTCACCCTTTGCGGGAATTATCTTCATATCACTGATGCCGAGCATCTCCAGCAGCTCTTTCCTGCGCGGAGATCCGGACGCCAATACGATGGACATAGCAAAACCTTCTTAATCAAATATATCCTGTGCCGTCAATCCACGCCGCGGTAGTACAGGCCACGGGTCAGCACATTGGGCTTGTAATCGGTCAGCCCAAGGTAGCCCTTTGCGACCTCGACGCACTCACGCGGGCTTTCGGTGGTGAACAGCATACGCAGCCCCCACAGGCCAAGCGCATACAGATCGTCGCGCTTGTCGGCAAGATAGAGCTTATGCGCGTTATAAATAACATTGCGGCAGCCGAACTCCTTGACCACCGGGAACACCGAGCCCATACGGTCGGAGAGCTGGCCGGGAGTCTGGCAGTTGCAGCGTCCGGCGCTCTGGCGGATAATGCACTGATCGGAGACCATGAGCGGCAGGCGGCCGTAAATGATCACTTCCGTATCTATGGGCTTAGCCATAGCCTTTATCTGCGCAAGGCGAAGCTCAAACGAGGCCGTCGCCGATATAAACCCCGCGTCCTTGAGTACGCCGAGCGTGTAGGAGTTGAACGCATTGAGGCCGAAATCGCCCCTGACCTTCATTCCGGCCTGGCGCGCCATAAACACATGGCCGAGATTTCCTGCCAGTGCCTCGTTGACGCCGAAGTCAAACAGCTTTTCAAGCGCGGCATACACCTCGCGGCTTTGGTCGTCCGTCACCACACGCGGCAGCACCGCGACGGGGCGTGCGCCCTTGTCGATGAACGGGCGCAGCGGGTCAAAGTTTTCCGCAAGCTCCATGGCGGGGAAATATATATAGTCCGGCCGCAGCTCAGCAAGCTCGGGCGTGAGCTGTTCGGCGGTCCTGACCTGATATATCCGCACCGGGTCGGATATCGCAGGTACGTTTGCGGGCGGCGCAGGTATCTGCAGCGTCCTTCTCTGCGGCGCCTTCTCGCGCTCCGCCGAGAGCTGGGCGATGAGCTTGCGGCGCAGCTCGTTTATCTCGGATGCGGGCAGGTACAGTCCCGGTTCGGCCTTTGCCCGGTTTTCGACGCAGTTATATGGTGTGCCCCCGGTCTTGAACATCTGCTCGGTGAGATACTGCTCAGTAAGCCCCTGACGCTTGGCGCGCTCCGGGACAGGGCCCGTCGCCACGGCCTTGTTCCCGTCATCGTCAAACGCAATGGCCTTGATATGCTCGCCTTTTTCCAGCACCGTGTAGAAGTGCACCGGCACGCGGCGCATTTCGCCCTCGGCATACTGCTTGCGGGCATTTGCAAATATTTTCTCCGCGTCCTTATCCGGCTCCTCGCGGACGCCTGTCATATTCAGCTTGTCGCCGATAAAATAGCCCTGAGTGAAGCCCTGACGGGAAAATGTCTTTTCCAGCAGCTCCATCTCATCCTTCTCGGGGCTGCGCTGCTCGCGGATGGCCTTGGCATATATCCCGGTGACAATGCCGGTGTATTCCGGGCGCTTCATGCGTCCCTCTATTTTCAGGCTTGCGACACCTATCTCCTCAAGTCTGCGCAGCTGGTCGGCAAGACAGTTGTCCTTCAGGGACAGCGGATGATCGTCCATGCGGCCGCCGAGACTGTACTGCAGACGGCATGGCTGGGCACAGAGTCCGCGATTCCCGCTTCGGCGGCCGATAAGCGCGGACATATAGCACTGCCCCGAATGGCAGAAGCAGAGCGCACCGTGGACAAATATCTCGGTCTCGATGGATGCGTTCTGTGTAATAAACTTTATCTGCTCGAACGACAGCTCTCTCGCAAGCACGGCGCGGGTGATGCCCATTTCGGCCGCGGCCTCAACCCCGGCCAGATTATGCAGGCTCATCTGCGTGCTCGCGTGCAGCGGGATGTCCGGCAGCGCACAGCGTATTGCATACGACATGCCGAGATCCTGTACGATAAGCCCGTCCGCCCCGGCATCCGACGCGATCTTCGCGGCGGAAACGGCGTCGTGCATCTCGCGGTCGTTCACGAGGGTGTTGAGCGTGACGTAGACCTTGCAGCCGCGCACATGGCAGTAGCGCACCGCCTTAACAAATTCTTCGTCTGTGAAATTCTTCGCGCCGCGCCGGGCGTTAAAATCGCCCATGCCCATATATACGGCGTCCGCCCCGTTCTGAACGGCAGCAATAACGCCCTCCGGCGACCCGGCGGGAGACAGCAATTCAATCATGCTCATACCTCTTGCATTATAATACAGAGTGAATTATAGCACATATATACCTATTGCGACAAGTCAATTTTGATGGTATAATATGTACCCAATCAAAATTTTTCGTGAACAAACCGGAGATACCGCACAATGTCAAGCCAAGATCGCTCCAATTCCATATCCACCGCCATTGCAGACAAGCTCATCGCCGCGCATGACGGAGATGTTGCGCTGCTGTATATCTACATGGTGCGCAGAGGCAGCCGCGATCTTGACGGCGCCGCACGCGAGCTGTGCCGCACGATGGGCGAGATAAACGCCGCGGCGGAAAAGCTCCAGCGCATGGGGCTGATGCCGGACGGCGCACAGGCCGCTCCTGTTCCCGCGCCAAGCACCGCGAAGACCGAGAAGCTGCCCCCGCCGGAGGAGATACCCGAATACCGCACGGAAGATCTTGTACGCCGCAGCCGTGAGGACGGCGCGTTTTCCGACATCGTCTCCGAGGCGCAGCACGTATTGGGGCATACGCTGTCGGGAGTCGATCTCAAGACGCTGTTCGGCATATACGACTATCTCGCGCTTCCGCCGGAGGTCATCATGATGCTGCTCAACTACTGCGCCGCACTCAGCCGTGAGCTGTCGACACCGGAGCATCCGCGCCGTCCCTCGATGCGCTTTATCGAGAAAGAGGCGTACAGCTGGGTGAATCTCGAGATAATGACGCTCGAGCAGGCAGAGGAATACATACGCAGTCAGCGCGAACGGCGGGACGCACTGGGTCGGGCAAAGGAGGCCGTCGGCATACACGGGCGCGCCCTCACGCCGACGGAGCGCAAATACCTCTCCGCATGGCTCGACATGGGCTTTGACGAGGATGCCCTCGCCATCGGCTACGACCGTACCGTGACGAATACCGGCGCTCTCAAGTGGAGCTACATGAACAGGATAATGCAATCCTGGCACGAGAAGGGGCTTCACACCGCCGCCGCGATAGAATCCGGCGACCCTCGCCGCCGCCCGCAGCAGGCCGCCGTTCAAGGCAAAGCTATCGACATGAACGAGCTCAAATCCGTGCTCGATAAAATATAATGAACGCTCCCCACGCAATTTTCATACAAGGAAGTGCAGCATATGGCATATGACGGCAAGCTGCTGGCCAGAGCGCGTCTCCGGCTGCAGGACATAAGAAGCGAAAATCAGGCCGAGCAGCAGCGCCGGCTGGCAGATGTGTATTCCCGCGTGCCGGAGATACAGCGGCTCGACGGCGAGATGCGCAGCCAGATGGCCGAGCTTGTCCGCGTGACGATATCGCGTCCGGCCGACATGAAGCAGCGCCTCGCCGAGCTTGAGCGCGATAATCTGGACTGTCAGATGCGCCGGGCGGAGCTGCTGGTCGAAAACGGCTACACAGTCGAATATCTGGACGATATATATTCCTGCCCCGACTGCCGTGATACCGGCGTGCTCAACGGCGGTGTGTGCCATTGCCTCGATAAGCTCTATAACCGCGAGCTGACCCGCGAGCTGGGCGTCCTCATGCAGAACGGTGACGAGTGCTTTGAGCGCTTCGATCTGAATAAATACAGTGACCGGCTCGACCCGCGCAGCGGCGTCATTCCGCGGGACGCGATGCGCATAGTGCGCGACGCCGGACGTAAATTCGCCGATAATTTTCCGAATGTCTCCGCAAACCTGCTGTTTCAGGGCGGCCCGGGGCTGGGCAAGACTTTTCTGTCTGCCTGCATCGCCCGAGTTGTTGCCGGAAAGGGCTATTCCGTCTGCTACGACTCTGCGGTCGCCGCGCTGGAGGCCTTCGAGAAGCAGAAATTCTCCCGCGATCCCGACGAGGCTGACGCTGCGGCAGCCCGCGTCCGGCGCATGCTCGACTGCGACCTCATGATACTTGACGATCTCGGCACCGAGATGGTCACTCCGATGTCCGTCAGTGCCCTGTACACGCTCGTAAACACCCGCCTCGTGAACCGGCGGAGAATGATAATCAGCACCAACTGCTCCGAGGAGGAGCTTACAAAACGCTATAGTCCGCAGATAGGCTCCCGGCTCGAGGGCGAATTTCTATGGCTGCACTTTGCCGGAAGCGACATCAGGACAGGAAAGGGAGTATTCTAATGCAGCATGAGATAACGCGCTCTATTCCCCTGCTCGACTCCAACGGAAACCTGACCGAGCCCGGCTATGCCAAAAAGCTGCTGCCGGTATATCGCCGCGCCGATATCAAGGCCGGCAAGCTGCGCATCAAGGAGTGGGACTACTATCTTGTCAACAACGGCCGCTTTGCCCTCGCGCTGACGGTCGACGACAACGGCTACATGGGGCTGGACTCCATTTCCCTGCTTGATTTTGAGGGAGGCTGGGAGATAACCACAAGCCCGATGAGCTTCATGCCGCTCGGCAAGCTCCATATGCCGGAGACCTCCGCCGTCGGCGACGTTCATCACGCCGGCAGCGGACACAGCATCACCTTCAAGAACGACGGCAGCGGCCGGCGCACGCTCATCGCCCAGATGAAGAAATTCGGCCCCGCCGGGTCTCTCTATTCACGCGTCGAGCTGTATGACGAGCCGGAGGACAGCATGGTCATATGCACGCCCTTCGACAAGCCCGGCCACTTCTACTACAATCAGAAGATAAACTGCATGCGCGCCAAGGGCGAGGTAGTGTATGACGGCAGGACCTATGTGTTTGATCCTGAGGACAGCTTCGCAGTCCTTGACTGGGGCCGCGGCGTATGGACCTATCACAACACGTGGTACTGGGGCAGCGCCTCGTATCATGTCGGCGGTGTTCCCTTCGGCTGGAACATAGGCTACGGTTTCGGCGATACATCCGCAGCAAGCGAAAATATGCTTTTTTATGACGGCAAGGCGCACAAGATAAGTCAGGTACGATTCAATATTCCCGGCGGTGAAAAGGACTTCATGTCACCCTGGACATTCACCTCCGATGACGGGCGCTTTGAAATGGACTTTGTTCCGGTGCTGGATCGCGCCGCCTGCACCGACGTAAAGCTGATAAAATCCGACCAGCATCAGGTTTTCGGCCGTTTTACCGGCAAGGCCGTGCTCGACGACGGCAGGGTCATCGAGGTCAAGGATTTCCCCGGTTTTGCGGAAAAGGTAGAAAACAAGTGGTAAATAATAAGCTCCGAGCTGAAAAGCTCGGAGCTTTGCTTTATGCGAAAATATCTATCCCGACAAAAAGCTCCGCATGGCGATGCCATGCGGAGCCGTGTTTATTTGCGTTTGTCTGCGCGGGATCAGATGATCATGTCGACGATCTTCTCGATGCCCTGGTTGTTGCCGTTGATGGCCATGCAGACGTCCCATGCGCGCCAGATAACGGTACGCAGGTTGCCTATTGCGACGCAGTCGCCGACGCGGTAGATGGTCTCCTTGCCCTTGACCTTCTTGGAGGCAGTCTTGCCGCCGACAGGAGTGGGAACGAAGCCGATGCCGTTGACAACGCTGTCGCACTCGACGAAGAAGGTCTCGCCGGTCTGAACGTTCTTGACGGTGCAGCCCTTGTCGGTGATCTCGGTAACGGTGGAGTGCAGGTAAACGGGAACCTTGTGGTACTCCATAGCGTCACGCAGGAAGGAGGTATTTGCAAGGCAGGTAGCCTGTGCAGCTATAAGGTCGCCGGCGTACTCGACGATGATCGGGTGCTTGCCGAAGTTCAGGAGCATATCGTATGCCGCCTCGCAGGAGGACTGGCCGCCGCCGATGAACAGGACCTTGTCGCCGACTTCCTTCTTGTCCTTGAGAACGTCGGTGAAGGTGAGGGTCTTCTCGAAGCCCTTGATCTGGGGCATCATTCTGGGGGTAGAACCGGTGGCAACGATGATATCGTCGAAGCCGCGGAGAGTATTCAGGTCGTTGACCTCGGTGTTCATATGGACCTCGATGCCGGCCTTCTCGATCTCGCGCTTGTACCAGGTGATGAGTTCCTTATCGTTCTCCTTGAAGGTCATCGCGGAAGCAGTCAGGAACAGACCGCCCAGCTCATTGGTCTTCTCGAAGAGGACAGGGATGTTGCCCTGCTGCTTGAGAACGAGAGCACACTCCATACCGCCGATACCGCCGCCGATGATGGCAACTCTCTTGGCCTTCTTGGTGGGTGCTATGTAGTATCTCTTATGCTGCATGGTGGTCGGGTTCAGTGCGCAGCGGCCAAGATGCAGGGAGTCCATGGTGTTCTGGAGGTTCGGGGTGCCCTTGTACTTTGCAAAGTTGAAGCAGCCGTTGTGGCAGCGGATGCAGGGCTTGATCTCGTCCTGACGGCCCTCTTTTATCTTGTGGACCCACTCGTGGTCAACGAGGTTCTGACGTGCGATAGCAACTGCATCCAGACGGCCCGCGGCGATCTCCTCGGCTGCCTTGACCGGATCCATACGGCCTGCGCAGACGACGGGAGCGTTGGTGAAGTTCTTGATGTGCTCAACATACTTCAGGTTGCAGTTGTCGGGCATGTACTGAGGCGGATGTGCCCAGTACCATGCATCGTAGGTGCCGTTGTCGCAGTTGAACATTGCGTAGCCGGCTTCCTCGAGGTACTTGACAGCCTTCTCGGACTCTTCCATGTCGCGGCCGAACTCCTCGAAGTCCTCCTCGTAAGGCATTGCGCCCTTGCCCCAGCCCTTGGTCTTGGAGACGACGGAGTAACGCAGGGAGACGGGGAAGTCGTCACCGGCATACTCGTGGATGCACTTGACTATCTCGACGGGGAAGCGGAAGCGGTTCTCAAAGGATCCGCCGTACTCGTCGGTACGGAAGTTCCAGTTCTTCATGGTGAACTGGTCAAGCAGATAACCCTCATGGACAGCGTGGATCTCAACACCGTCAACACCTGCGTCGCGCAGCTTCTTCGCGGTCTTACCGAAAGCTTCGACCATTTCCTTGATCTCGGCACGGGTCATGGGACGGGACTTGAGTTCCTCGTTCCAGCGGTTGGGGGTAGCGGAAGCGGAAGCGCAGGAGTACTGAACGTCAACGATGGGAGAAGCGAGCTTGTTGAGGAAGTCATGCTTCGCCAGATAGCTCATCCAGCCGTTGATCGCCATGGAGCGGCCGAAGCCCGCTGCGAGCTGAATGAACAGCTTGGAGCCGGTCTTGTGGAACTCCTCCATGTAGGGCTTGAGCTCTTTGAACATACGGTCGTTCTGCCACAGCCACTTGCGGCCGGGGATACCCATGGTATCGCGAACGCACTGCATACCGGGGAGGATCAGGCCGACGCCGTCCTGAGCGCGATTGAGCAGGAAGTATGCGGCCTCCTTATCAAAGTGGTTAGGCTCCAGCCAACCAAAGAGGGAGGTGCCGCCCATGGAACATTGCACGATGCGGTTGGGTATCTCCACATTGCCAATCTTCCACGGAGTAAATAGGGCATTATACTTTTCGTCCATGTGGTTCTTCCTTTCTTATCCTTCTTATTATACGGCGATGCTTTCAGATTTTCATCTGCCGTTTTTCACTGTTCCGGGTCTGCGCTTGATATGTGTTACACAAATAACAGTATAACATATATTGCTGTATTTTGCAATTATACAAGTCTGTTATATTGTATAACATTTTGTGGTTTTTGCCCAGCAAATGCGCTTGTCTTATATAAAAATACCACATATTTTATTGATTATCAACATCAACATATATGCAGTTTTTGAAGTATTCCGGGATATCTCACATGAAATGCTTCAATCCGCGTGCATGGAATCGGCCGCCAGCTGCGCCGCGCCCCAAAGCGCGTCGTGCTCCGGATATACAGGCGCCGCCGAGTCTCCCAGCGCCTCGCAGACGAGCGTGCGGTAGAGGCCGCCGTCCGCCAGCAGTCCGCCCATAAGAGCGATGCGCGGACGCGCCACAGAGAGCGCAGCGGACAGCGCCGAGACGAGCTCCGCAAGCTCCCCCGCCCCGCGGCGGAGTATCGCAAGGCTCTGTGCGTCGCCGTCGGCCGCGAGGCGCAGCACCTCCGCGGACAGCGCCGCGATATCGGCCTTCGACGCCCCGTGATAAACGAACTCGACAATACCGCGGGCGTCATGCGCGCCGACGGCGCGGAGCACGGCTTCGTGCATCGCGCCCTTCGGCGCTCTGCCGTCCTCGCCGCGCACGGCCAGCGCCAGCGCGTCGCGTCCTATGGCGTAGCCGCTGCCGCCGTCGTCTATGATGTGTCCCCAGCCGCCGACTCTTGCAAAGCGGCCGCGCTCATCCGTTCCGCAGCATATGGACCCTGTGCCGGCTATCAATATGCCGCCCGCTCCGGATACTGCACCGCGCAGTGCTATTTCATGGTCGCCGCGCAGGGTAAGTTTGCCGTGAAAGCCCGCCGACGCAAGCTCGCGCCGGATGATATCACCCGCAGCGCCAACGGATATTCCGGCACTGCCGAAGCACATCGCAGCGCAGTCGGCCATATCGCCGCACACGGCGAATATCTCATGCAGCCGCGCCGTAAACCGTTCCTCACCGATCGCGGATATGTTGAAGGCTCCGAGCCTCTCGCGGCGGATAAATACGTTATCCTCCGTCCGCAGCTCGATCTTTGTGCTCGTCCCTCCGCCGTCGATACCAACTATGAACATATACCGTCACCTCAAATATTCACCGGCATCCGTCCGGTACATTCGCCGCCTCGCAGCACATCGCACAGCGCGTTCAGGCTGTCCGCCGAGTAGTCCCATGCGGCAAGCCTGCCGACATTCTGCGGCAGCAGCGGCAGGTCATACGGATTTCTGAGCGCGGCGACAGTCATTTTCTTTCCCATCGCCGCAAGCGCCTGCGCCAGCCTGAGCTGGCCGCGGTAGATGTGCGCATTGCAGGTGGACATGACGATATTTCCGCAGTCCGCCGCCATAGCGGTGAGACGCTCTATTTCCGCGTCATCGGGGTCCGTCGGGCAGATTGCAGATTTTCCTCCAAAGCGCCGGTGCATGAACTCCGGGAACGGCAGCGCCTCGGGGTCCGCGTTCGAGGCCTGCGTCATGCGGTAGTCCGCACAGCCTACAAAAAAGCTGTCCTCC
>CAKTNU010000017.1 GCA_934589325.1 uncultured Oscillospiraceae bacterium
AGTCCAGCCAACTCATACAGAAGCTCATAAAAGATCAGAACAAGAAGGCAGAGCAGAAGATTCAGGAGCTGCAGACCTTTATTGCCCGCTTCTCTGCCAATAAGTCGAAGTCCCGTCAGGCGACCTCGCGCCGCAAGCTGCTCGACAAGATCAGCGTCGAGGAGCTGCCTGCCTCGAACCGCCGCTATCCGTGGGTCGGCTTTAAGGCCGAGCGCGAGCCCGGCAAGGACCGTCTCTTTGTCACCGAGATCAGCAAGACCGTGGACGGCGTGAAGCTGCTCGACAATGTAAGCTTCATCGTCGGCAAGGAGGACAAAATAGCCCTCGTCGGCAAGAACGAGCTTGCCGTCACGATGCTTTACAAAATACTTATGGGAGAGGAGGAGCCGGACAGCGGCAGCGTCAAGTGGGGCGCATCCATCACCCCGGCCTACTTCCCCAAGGACAACGGCGCATATTTTGACGGCTGCGAGCTTGACCTCATCGACTGGATGCGCCAGTTCTCCGAGGATAAGCGCGAGAGCTATCTCCGCACCTTCCTCGGGCGCATGCTCTTCTCCGGCGACGATGTGTACAAGAGCGTCAGGGTCCTCTCCGGCGGCGAGAGGGTCCGCTGCATGCTCAGCCGCATGATGCTCTCCGGCGCGAACTTCCTGCTGTTCGACCAGCCGACAAACCATCTCGACCTTGAAAGTATCGCCGCGCTCAACAACGGCATGGAAGCCTTCAAGTACAATATGATATTCTCCTGCCACGACCATCAGCTCACCCAGACCGTCGCAAACCGCATAATAGAGATCACCGACACCGGAATAATCGACCGCATGTGCAGCTATGATGAGTATATGCATATCAGCGATCTGGAGTCGGGCATAAGAGAATAACGGAGGAAGCAAGCATGACCGAAAACGATCTCAAGCTCTTGGATTTTCACGTTACCGATGTCACCTGCCATGTCAACACCGGCGTCACAGAGGAGCTGCCCATGTCCGTCAAGAGCAGCGTCAGCGCACGTATGCCCGAGGAATTTGACGGCAGCCTCTATATCTATCTCAAGACCACCGTCACCGGTCAGGACGAATCGCTGTTTCTGCTGGATGTACTGACTGAAACCGTCGTACAGCTCCCGGAGGGTAAAACGGAGCTCGACGAAAATGATGCTCTGCCATGCATAGCTTTCGCCCGTCGGCGCAGCTACAAAGCAATACTTGAAATGAGCAGGGCCATGGGCATCGCCCCTCTGGACCTTGAAAAGACTATCGAATAAGACCTCACGCATATAAAAACCCGTATGGCTGCGCCATACGGGTTTTTGTTATAAATACTGTGGGCTGATGGTATCATTCCGTGATCTCATAACCGGCAGCCTTGAGTATCTCCAGCGCTGCCTGATACTTTTCCTCGTCCGTCTTACCGATAAAGCAATATTCCGCACCCATATCCACCAGTGAGTAATCCTCTACCTGGCATACGGAAAACTCCTTATCTATCTTTTTTATTTCCATAATTGCCTCTCCACAGTTTCATCTTAAACGTTATGCGGTCTTTTCAAACTGGCTGTTATACAGCTCCGCGTAGAAGCCGCCACTGCGCATCAGCTCCTCATGTGTGCCGCTTTCCACAACATCGCCCTCGCGCATGACCAGGATCAGGTCGGCGTTCTTTATCGTCGAGAGCCTGTGCGCAATAACAAAGCTCGTGCGGTTATGCATAAGCTCGTCCATTGCACGCTGGATTATCAGCTCCGTGCGCGTATCGACCGACGACGTTGCCTCGTCGAGTATCAGCATCGGCGAATTTTGGAGCATGGCGCGGGCTATGGTCAGCATCTGCTTCTGGCCGGCCGATATACTGGTGCTGTCGGTCAGCACAGTGTCAAAGCCCTGCGGCAGAGAACGGACAAATTTGTCAAGCCCGCAGGCTCTGCAGACCCTCTCAAGGTCGGCGTCGGTGACATTCTCCATGTTGTAGACCAGATTCTCACGCACCGTTCCCTCAAACAGCCATGTGTCCTGCAAAACCATCGCGAACATATTGTGTACGGTCTCGCGGCGCAGCTCCGAGATAGGCGTGCCGTCTATCTTTATGCTGCCGCTGTTTATCTCAAAGAACCGCATCAGCAGGTTCACCATCGTAGTTTTGCCTGCCCCCGTCGGCCCCACTATCGCTACCTTCTGTCCGGGCTTGACCTCGGCAGAGAAGTTTTTGATGATTATCTTGTCCGGCGAGTCGGGGTAGCTGAAACGGACATTTTCAAAGCTGACCGCACCGCTGACCGCGGGCATCTCCGCAGGCTTATCGCTCTCGTCGGGCAGTTCCTCGCTCTCAAGGAAGTCAAATACACGGTTCGCAGATGCGGCGGCAGTCTGCATGTTGGTCATGCCCTGTGCGATCTGCGTCAGAGGCGACGTAAACAGGCGGACGTACATTATAAACGAAATTATCACGCCGAACTTTATCGTCCCGTTTATTGCCAGCACCGAGCCGATAACGCACACCGCAACATACGCCACGTTGCCGATGACATTCATCAGCGGCTGCATCATGCCTGAGAGGAACTGCGATTTCCAGTTTGCGTCGTACACGGCGCGGTTAAGGCCGTCAAAGTGTTCCCTTACCATCTTGTCCGCTCTCGAAATGCGCACCACCTCGTGCCCGGAGTACATCTCCTCGATGTAGCCGTTCAGTTCGCCGAGGCTCTGCTGTCTCGCGGCAAAATATTTCTGCGAGCGCGACATGATCAGCACTACGAGCAGCAGCCCTATCAGCGTAATGCTCAGCGATGTCAGCGCAAGATGCCACTCGGTCACGAACATCATGATGAGGCAGCCGACAAACTGTGTCGCCGCGCTGATTATCGTCGGCAGACTGTTTGTAAGTCCCTGCTGGAGCGTTGAGACGTCATTTGTGATGCGGCTCAGGACATCACCCTGCGAAGTAGTGTTGAAGTACTTCTGCGGCACCTTATTTATCTTTTCGGACAGCTCCCCGCGCATCCGGCGGGACATTTTAAGCGTTACCGTTGCCATGATATAGTGTTGTGTGAACGTGAAAAGTGCGCTGAGGACATATATTGCCGCGAGGAAAATGCCTATCCTCGCAACTGCCGCAAGGTCTATTCCCGTAGCAAAGCCCTCGGCCATGAGATTCGTCATCTCGCCTATCTTGTCCGGCCCGACTATCGTCAGCACCGCACCGAAGGCCGCCAATACAAGCGCCGTGATTATCAGCGCAAGATCGCTGCGCATATAGGCCGACAGCTTTTTCAGCGACGCACCGAGGTCTACCTTCTCGGTCACGGCCATTCTGTTATGAGGTCCCATATTCAAGCCTCCTTCATCATGCCAGCTCCGCCGCGCTGAGCTGCGAGCGGGCTATCTCCTGATACACCGGGCAGTCCTTCATAAGCTGCTCGTGTGTGCCGATGCCGACAGCCTCGCCCCGGTCAAGGACGATTATCTCATCGGCATGGCGTATAGTACTTATTCTTTGGGCAACGATTATCTTTGTCGTCCCTGCGAGCTTTTCGTTCAGCTCCGTGCGCAGAGCCGCGTCCGTCCTATAGTCGAGCGCGGAAAACGAGTCGTCAAATATCAGTATCTCCGGCTTTCTCGCAAGCGCACGGGCTATCGACAGGCGCTGCTTCTGCCCGCCGGATACATTGCGCCCGAGCTGGGCAATACGATGCTCCGTGCCCTCCGGCAGCTTGCCGACAAACTCCGCCGCCTGTGATATCTCTATCGCCTGCGCGACATCGCCGTCACTGTCCTCGCCCCGGCTCTCGCCGAACAGGACGTTATCGCGTATGCTGCCCGAAAACAGCACAGCCTTCTGCGTGACGTAGCCCAGCCGGTCATACAGCGCGTCAAAACTGTAGTCCCTGACATTCACGCCGTCCACCAGCACCTCGCCCTCGGTCGCGTCGTAGAAGCGTGGGATGAGACCTATCAGCGTCGACTTGCCGCTTCCCGTTGCGCCTATCACTGCAAGGGTCTTGCCCCGCCCAAGCTTGAAGCTGATGTGGTTCAGCTCATTCTCGTTCGAGCCGGGATACCTGAACGACACATCGCGAAATTCTACCGTACCCGTTTCGCCGCTCTCACTCACATGGCCTTCAACGATCCCCTCTCCGCTGTCGAGGACTTCATTGATACGCTCGGCCGATACCTGCGCCGACGGGAGCATCATGAATATCATGACCATCATCATGAACGACATCACGACGTAGGTCGCGTAGGTGCTGAACACAACGACCTCCGAGAACATATTCAGCCGCCCCACTGCATCCGCCAGAGGTATCTGGTTTACCAGTGCCGCGCCGAGCCAGTATATAACAAGCGCAAGCGAATTCATGCACAGCCCCATTGCCGGCTGTATCACAGCCATAAGCCGCTGATTCTTGAGCTGGGTGTTCATCATCTCGGTGCTGGGCTTATCAAACTTCTCGTTCTGATAGTGCTCGGCATTGAAGGCATGAACAACATTTATGCCCGTCAGGTTTTCGCGGGCGACTCGGTTTATCTTGTCCGTCAGCTTCTGGACTATCCTGAACCGCGGCAGCACACTGAGCATCACAACGAGTATCAGGGCGACTATTGCAACTACGAAGGCTGCCGTCACCGCCGACAGCTCCCAGCTCTTGCCGAGTATCTTTATCACTGCCCACACAGCCATGACCGGGGACTTGATCATCATCTGCAGGCCCATCGCAACTATCATCTGAAGCTGGGTTATGTCGTTTGTGGTGCGGGTTATAAGGCTCGGCACCGAAAACCGCCCAAGCTGCTCGGCGCTGAAGCCCATGACCCGTTCAAACACCTGCTCACGCACAGTGAAGCTGAATCCTGCGGCGACACGCGCCGCAAGATATCCGCAGCCCACGGCAAGCGCCGCACTTGCCAGCGCACAGCCGAGCATCTGAAGCCCGATATCCATTATCTCCGAGGTCTGCGTATCCGGAGAATTTATCAGCTTCGTGAGATCGGTCATATAGTCGGGCAGGGCAAGGTCGAAATATATCTGCCCGAGAATGAGCAGCGCGCATATGACCGCCATTATTACCTCGCGCCGCCTCAATTTTTTCAGCAATTTGATCATGGTTTTCTCCTGTTACACTCCGTTTTTACGTATTCTGTCGATATTTTCATCGACAGCCGCAAGGCAGCGGTGAAAGCTCTCCAGCATCTGCGCATCAAGCCCTGCAAGCAGCTCCGCGGCAAAGCGCCGCTGCAGCCCGCGTCCTTTTTCGATTATCCCCGCCGCACTCTCCGTACAGACCAGCCGCGTTTTGCGCCGGTCTCCGGGGACCGGCCTTCGCTCGATAAGCCCGGCCTCCGCCAATCGGTCAACATGGACGGATACAATGCCCGGCTTCATTCCTCTGAACTGGCACACATCGCGTGCCGTGTCCTTGTCCGGATTATTTGCAATGAACAGCAGGATATCCAGCGCCAGCGCCGGAAGCTCCGCCTCGCGGCACAGCGGCTGCAGCACCGCATGATAAGCCTCGATAAATCTGTTCGCGTTGCTGTACATCTTCGACGCCGCAATACTCGGGTCAAGCATATCAAACACGCTCCTGTTTTTATTCTAATTTTAGACTGTCTGTTATTATATATTTTATTTTCTAAAAGTCTACGAACATTTTGTGAATTAAATTTAAAATTTGTCTGCACCCGGCATATCCGCAGCGTGCAAAAGCCGCCCCGTACTTGAAAGTACGGAGCGGCTTTTATACCCCGATCCGGCTCACGCCGGCTCATAGGACTTGCTTATCTCCTTGCCGTCGGCGTCATATTCAACGTCCTCCATGACCGCCGGATCGACACGGCTGCGCTTCTTGACGACCATGCCCTTGCCCTGATTGTTAAATACCCATATCTTTGAGCCGGGGAAATCCGGATCGTCCTTGCGGAACACGCTTGTCTCGTTCAGACGGCAGAACTTTGCCCGTCCCTCGGCGGTATCGAGCAGATCACCCTCGCCGCGGTAGAAAAGCTCATCCTGGCAGGCTTTCTTCTTGAACTCCTCCCAGTCCTCCTCGCTGACCTTTAAAACATCATTGGGATTATACATACTTTATATATCTCCTTTTATTTTTTACCCTGCTGTCTGCACCATGTATTCATTACCGTCTTTACCGGCAGCAGCTTCACGAGCCGCACCTGCATACGCTCCGGGAAGCCGAGGACGGACGTATCCCTCCCGCGCTTCATATCCTTCAGTGCACGGGCGACGACCTGTTCCGGGCCGTAGTAGCGGTTGAAATAGTTGACGGTATTGTCATGTATCGCGTGGCTGAAAAACTCCGTCTTTATCCAGCCGGGGCATACTGCCATCACGCGTATCCCCTGCTTTTCAAGCTCCACGCCCAGAGCTCGGGAAAAGCTGAGCACATATGCCTTCGACGCGCCGTAAACATTTATATACGGCACCGGCTGCCATGAGGACATCGACCCCATATTATATATCCTGCTGCCCTCGCTCATATACGGTATGCTCATATGGCACATCGCAGTCAGCGCACGGTCATTGAGATCGATTATATCAAGCTGCTTGTCCATGTCCATCTCCGTGAACACCCCGAACAGCCCGAAGCCCGCGGCATTTACGAGCACGGCTATCTCCGGCTTCTCGCTCTCGAGCAGCCTCCTGTATTCGGCAAAGCTCGCCCTGTCCTGCAGGTCCAGCGCTATCGGCCGCACCTTTGCCCTGCACTTCGACTGCAGCTCGCGCAGTCTGTCCTCGCGGCGGGCGATGACCCACAGCTCGTCAAACCGCTCGTCCCTGTCGAGCGCATAGACAAATTCGCGCCCCATGCCGGATGATGCGCCGGTTATCACCGCTATTTTCATAAGATATCACGACCCCTGCTTTTTTACCACAGCATAACATACTTTCTCCCGAAGCACAAGTGCGCAGTGCAAAAACGCTTGGCATACAGCGCCCGACAGTGTATAATCAGTATGACCTGAATCTGACCCGCCGGAGGTGGAGCATGAAGATATTTATAGTTGAAGACGACCCGGTCATCGCGTCCGCGGTGGCGGCGCATATCGCGTCGTGGGGCTGTGAGACGCGCATAGCGCAGGATTTCCGCAATATAGTGCAGGAGTTCGTAGATTTTGACCCGCAGCTCGTGCTGATGGACATAGGGCTGCCGTTTTACAACGGCTATCACTGGTGCAGTGAAATACGCCGTTTTTCGAGCGTGCCTATAATCTTCGTCTCCTCCGCATCGGATAATATGAACATCGTTATGGCCATCAACATGGGCGCGGACGATTTTATCGCCAAGCCCTTTGACCTGAACGTCCTCACAGCCAAGGTTCAGGCCATGCTGCGCCGGACCTACGATCTCAGCGGCCAGTCTAAGCTCCTTCAGCACAGGGATGCCGTGCTGAACACTGACGACAGCACCCTGACATATCGCGGTGAAAAGCTGGAGTTGACGAAGAACGAATACCGTATTCTTCAGATCCTCATGGAAAACAAGGGCAAAACGGTCTCGCGCGACACGCTGATGCAGCGGCTCTGGGAGTCGGACAGCTTTGTCGACGAGAACACACTGAGCGTCAACGTTGCACGTCTGCGCCGCAAGCTCGACGGAGCCGGGCTTGAAAATTACATTACGACGAAAAAGGGTATGGGGTATATAATCGAATGAAGCTTGTCTGGGAGTATATTAAATGCCGCCGTTTTTTTGCACTGCTGCTTCTGGCGCTGGACGTGCTGTTTGCGCTGCTGCTGTGGCTGACGCAGGCAGATGCGGCCATACCGGGCTACTCACTGCTGCTGTTTACGCTGCTGGAGCTTGTCTTTGCCGCCGCAGATCTCCGCCGGTTCATACTGCGCCACCGTGAACTGAGCTCACGGCTCGATCGCATATTTGCCGCCGCGGACGGACTTCCGGAGCCTGACAGTCTTATTGAAGCCGATTATCAGCAGCTCATCCGCGCCGTCTGCGCGGAAAACGCCCGCGAACGCAGTGATACAGACCTGAAAATGCAGGATATGCTGGACTATTTCACCCTCTGGGCACACCAGATAAAGACCCCTATCGCCGCCATGCGCCTTATCCTTCAGTCCGGCGATGCGCCGGACCCCGGCGAACTGGAGCAGGAGCTGTTCAGGACGGAGCAGTATGTTGAAACGGTACTGAACTACATGCGCCTCGGCAGCGATTCGACTGACTATATGATCCGCCGCGTCGAGCTCGACCGCATACTGCATCAGTCGGTAAAAAAATATGCGATGCAGTTTATCCGCCGAAAAATACGGCTCGACTATCGCGAGACCGGTCTTTCCGTCCTTACGGACGAGAAATGGCTCGCCTTCGTCATCGAACAGGTGCTCGCAAATTCGCTGAAATATTCCCGGCCCGGCGGTGAGATACGCATATATGCCGAGGGCGGCGTTCTCTGCATCTCCGATGACGGCATAGGCATTGCAGCTGAGGATCTTCCGCGTGTGTTTGAAAATGGCTACACAGGCTGCAACGGCCGCACGGATAAGAAATCCACGGGGATCGGCCTGTATCTCTGCCGCAGGATCCTTGATAAGCTCGGGCACGGTATTTCCATAGTATCCTCTGTCGGCGTCGGGACAACGGTGAAAATCGACCTGAGCGACGAATAAAAAGCAAAATTTTTCTTGACAACTCTCCCATATGGTGTATAATACACGCATATTCATATTCAGCGTTTTAATTCGTTGAAGCTCTCAGAATCTTACGAGACTGAGAGCGGAGAATCTCTGGAGAATCCCATTTGATCCCAGATCAAAGGGTGCCGAAGGTGCAAGGCCCTCATCGGGCCGAATCTCTCAGGCAAAAGGACAGAGCGTCGCCCGACCTGTTTATTCAGGCCGGAAATATCGCTTTCGTTTTTCTCCGGAGCTGCTGCCCTTTGGCCGCAGCTTTTTATTTTTTTCATAAAAAGGAGAAATCAGCATGGAAACCTTACTCAAGATCGTCCAGACCGTAAACAGCTATCTTTCGGACTACATCCTCATCGTCATGCTCGTCGCCGCAGGACTTTACTTCTCGGTAAGGACGCGCTTTGTTCAGGTGCGCTACTTCGGCGCGGCTATGCGCAAGGCCTTCAGTGAGGTAAAGCTCTTCGGCAAGAAGCACGACAGCGGCATGAGCTCGTTTCAGGCGCTTGCTACCGCCATTGCCGCGCAGGTCGGTACCGGCAACATCGTCGGCGCTTCCGGCGCCATTCTTATCGGCGGTCCCGGCGCGATATTCTGGATGTGGATAATCGCGTTCTTCGGCATGGCTACTATATACGCCGAGGCCGTACTCGCGCAGGCCACCCGCGTCGTCCATGAGGACGGCACGGTCAGCGGCGGCCCCGTCTACTATATCACTGCCGCGTTCAAAGGTCGCGGCGGCAAATTCCTCGCCGGTTTCTTCGCGGTCGCGATAATCCTTGCTCTCGGCTTCATGGGTGCCATGGTGCAGTCTAACTCCATTGCCGAGGCCTGCCGCAACGCCTTCGGTATCCCGACCTGGGTCGTGGGTGTAGTTATCGCCGCAGTGTGCGCGTTTATATTCATAGGCGGCGTACAGCGCATAGCCTCCGTGTCCGAAAAGATCGTCCCCGTGATGGCGACCCTCTATCTGCTCGGCGGTCTGGTCATCCTCATTGCAAGAATAAAGTACCTGCCCGAGACCTTCGGCATGATCTTCAAATACGCATTCGTCCCCAATGCGATAATTGGCGGCGGCCTGGGCTATGCGCTCAAGACCGCAATAAGTCAGGGTGTAAAGCGCGGCCTGTTCTCCAACGAAGCCGGTATGGGCTCCACCCCGCACGCCCATGCACAGGCAAACGTCAAAACCCCGCACGAGCAGGGCATCGCTGCCATGGCCGGCGTATTCATCGATACCTTTGTAGTCCTCACCATGACCGCCCTCGTTGTTATCTCCACACTCTATGCCGGCGGCGGCGTTCTCGCCTCCGGCGCGGCAGATGGCATCAGCAAGACCAATATGGCGCAGCTCGCCTTCTCCTCCGTGATGGGCAATGGCTTTGGCAACGCGTTCGTCGCGATATGCCTGCTGTTCTTTGCGTTCTCGACAATCGTGAGCTGGAACATGTTCGGCCGCATAAACTGCCGCTACCTCTTCGGCAAGAAAGCCAATCTCATCTATTCTGTCGTAGCAATAGTCTTTATTTTCCTCGGCTCCATACTTTCCAATGACCTTGTATGGGAACTGACCGACATGTTCAACCAGCTCATGGTCGTGCCGAACGTCATAGCGCTGCTCGCGCTCTCCGGACTCGTAGCCGCTTCCATCAAGGCTGCCGACAGCCACAAGCTCGACAACAAGTAATAAAGCGTGTATAATAGCGATGCAGGGAACTGCATCGCTATTATTTTCGGAGGAATATCTATGGATCATATAAATATGCCGGTTTCGGAGTTCGTGTCCGCGCTTGCGTCTTCCGCCCCGGCGCCTGGCGGCGGAGGAGCCTCCGCACTCACGGCGGCGCTCGGCGCGGCACTCGGCGGTATGGTGGGAGAGCTTACCGCCGGCAAGAAAAAGTATGCCGCAAACGAGCCGCGCCTGCGCGAGCTCATTGCCGAGGCCGGCGCACTGCGGCTCCGTCTGCTTGAGCTCGTAGATGCCGACGCGGAGGCTTTTCTGCCGTTGGCCGAGGCGTACAAGCTTCCAAAGGATGCTCCGGGACGGGACGCCGTGATGGGAAAATGCCTTGCCGACGCCGCAGCCGTGCCGATGGAGATCTTGGAGCTGAGCTGCCGTGTCATCGCCCTTCAGGAGGAATTTGCTGCTCTGGGCAGCAGTCTTGCGGTATCGGATGCGGGCACCGGCGCGGTATTCGCTTGGGCGGCAATGTACGGTGCGGCGCTGAATGTCCTTGCAAACACCCGCCTCATGGCTGACCGTGAGCGTGCGGGGACAATGAACCGCCGCGTCAGCGAGCTTATGCAGGAATACCGGGTCAAGGCCGACCGCGTGTACGAGGATGTATTTGCAAAACTGAGCGCCAAATAATTCATTGACAAGCACCGGGGCATGTAGTACACTCTCTTTGCGCCACATCCGGCATGACCGGAGCGGCAGCAGGAGGAATTTAATATGAGCAACGCAACTCCCCGCAAGGGTCTGCGGCGTCAGGTAGGACTGTCTCTGTTCGCGGCTATAATCGTCGTACTGTCAGTCCTCGGCAACTTTGTCCGCTTCGGTCCCTTCCCCATCACCCTCGCACTCGCCCCGATAATCATCGGCGCGGCGGTCTACGGCAGTTCGGCAGGCGCACTGCTGGGCGGCGTATTCGGCGCAGTCGTCCTTCTCAGCGGCATACTCGGCTGGGACGGCGGCACGGTAATGCTGCTTATGGGCATCAACCCCTTCGGCTGCATCCTTATCTGCATCGGCAAGGGCATCCTCGCCGGCTATCTCTCCGGCATCGTCTATCGCCTCATCGCGAAGAAGAGCGCCCTCGGCGGCGTCATCACGGCAGGCATCGTGTGCCCCGTCGTCAACACCGGTCTGTTCATCGTCGGCATGCTTGTTTTCTACAGCTCCATGCTCCAGAGCTGGGCCGGCAGTCAGAACGTGATATACTACGCGATATTCGGTCTCGCCGGTATAAACTTTGTTGTGGAGTTGCTGGTCAATCTGGTTCTCTCCTCCGGCATCACAACGGTTATAAGATACGCAGGCAAAAATTAAAAATTTTGTCCTCTCCGGATCCCCGGAGAGGACTTTTTTATCTGTGATATATTCTCTTTACCTCGTCGGTCTCACTGCCGTCGGGGTTTCTCAGCACCAGCGGCGGCTCGATCTTCAATCCCGGCCGCGCCCCGCGCCTGCCCTCGACCAGGACGAGGTTCGGCGCAGAGGCCGCACTGTGGCACACAATGCGCAGACGCTTGGGCTCAAGCCCGTGCGCACTCATGCAGCACATCAGCTCCGAAAGTCTCTCCGGCCTGTGGACTGCGCAGAAGCTGCCACCCGTGCGGCACAAAAACGCCGCCGCCGTGCATATGTCCTCCAGTGTGCAGCTGAGCTCTCCCCGCGCCGCCGCCCGGTCAGCGTTCTGCGGCAGCTTGCCGCTGCCCTGCGGGAAATACGGTGGATTGGCCACCACCGCGTCAAAGCTTCCCGCCCGGAACAGCCGCCGATGCTCACGGATATCACCGCATATTATCTCCGACCGACCGTCAAATCCGCTGCGGCGCAGATTTTCCCGCGCAAGCTCTGCCGCCTCGGGTACTATCTCCAGCCCGGTCATGCTGATCTTCTCATCATTTGCCAGCATCAGGACGCCGATCGCGCCCGACGCACAGCCAAGGTCGATGACCTTCCGGCCCCCGCCGCGGGCAAAATCCGCCAGCAGCACGCAGTCGGTACCCATGCGGAAGTGCTCCGCCTGGGCAAACACGGGTCCCCCGCTCCAAAGCTCCTCAAATTGCGGCATAGCTGCCTCCCCTGCAAAAATATATCGTCACAGCCCAGCAGATTATCTCTGCGGGCTGAAAAGCTCATATCCGGTCTTCTGCCGGTGTACAGCGTGAAATAAGATTAGGGGGCGATGACCTTCATCGCCCCCTAATCTATTTGAGCAGCTTACTCGGCTACGATGGCCTCGGCAGGGCACTGGGCTGCGCATGCGCCGCACTCCAGGCACTTGTCGGCGTCGATCTCATAGTGAAGATCGCCCATCTCGATAGCCTCAGCAGGACACTGTGCTGCGCAGGAGCCGCAGGACAGGCACTCGTCGGTAATAACAAAAGCCATGACGTTACCTCCGTGTATGTATTTGACCCTCAGGTCAATGTCATTGTAACACATATCTTCCAAAAATCAATTAAAAATTTATGTCCGGAATATATTTCTCTGTGAACGTGGCAATAATTTTTCGGAAACGTAATTATTTCGCGCTTTTTGGCACACAAAATGGGCGATAATCAAGTAATAAGTCCGTGAACGGAGGGTTTGTAACGATGAGAAGCAACGAAAAATTCACCCAGCGCGCCGAGTACGCCATTGAAAAGGCCGGCACCGCCGCCGGAAGCATGGGGCACAGCTACGTAGGCACGGAGCACCTGCTCCTCGGCATACTGCTTGAGGGCGACGGCGTCGGCGCACGCATCCTGCGCCGGCGCGGCATAACGGAGCGCGCACTCCGCAGCGCCATTACGGAGCTGGATGGTGTCGGCGCGCCCTCATCGCCGGAGCACTGCCTCACCGCACGGGCACGCAGTGCATTTGAGCGCGCCGCGGCCGAAAGCGAGGCATTGGGGCAGAATTATATCGGTACGGAGCATCTGCTCCTCGGCATACTGCGCCAGCCCGACTGCGGCGGTGCCGGACTGCTCAATTCACTCGGCGCAAATATCAACGACCTCTACAGCGACATTATGGATGTCTTCGGCAATCCGTCATCGCACGGCAGAGCGCAGCAGGTCGGTGCAGCCCGCAGTACTATACGCCGCGCCGAGACAAAGATCCTAGACCAGTACAGCCGCGACCTGACCGAAATGGCACTCTGCGGCAAGATAGACCCGGTAGTCGGGCGCGGCGGCGAGATTCGGCGCGCCGTGCAGATACTGAGCCGCCGCACAAAGAATAACCCCGTCCTCGTTGGGGAGCCGGGCGTCGGCAAAACCGCCGTTGCCGAGGGTCTTGCGATGCAGGTCGCCCGCGGCAACGCTCCGGCGGAGCTTGTAGGCAAGCGCATCGTCTCACTCGACATTCCGGCTATGCTGGCTGGGACAAAGTACCGCGGCGACTTCGAGGAGCGCGTCAAGTCGGTCCTCAAGGATGTGAAGCGGGCGGGCGACGTGATACTCTTCATCGACGAGCTGCACACGATCATCGGCGCCGGAAGCGCTGAGGGCGCAATAGACGCAGCAAACATCCTGAAGCCCGCCCTCGGCCGCGGCGAGGTGCAGATAATCGGAGCGACAACTCCCGAGGAGTACCGCCGCCATATCGAGAAGGACGCCGCGCTCGAGCGCCGTTTTCAGCCGGTGCGCGTCGCCGAGCCCGACAGGAAGCAGACGCTTGAAATGCTGAAAAGTCTGCGCGGCGCACTCGAACACCATCACAAGCTGAAGATAAGCGACGAGGCCGTGACCGCGGCATACGAGCTTTCGGTGCGCTATATAAACGACCGATTCCTGCCTGACAAAGCTATCGACCTGCTGGACGAGGCGGCAGCCGGGCTGCACGTCTCCGGCGGGAAGCGCGTGCTTATGGGCAGCGACATCGCCGAGGTAGTATCGCTATGGACGGATATCCCCGTGACCGGCATCGACGAGGACGAGTCCGCACGTCTGCGCAACCTTGAAGCGGAGCTGAAAAAGCGTATCGTCGGGCAGGACGAGGCCGTGTCCGCCGTCGCCCGTGCGATACGGCGCAGCCGCGTCGGTCTCAAGGATCCGAAGCATCCGGTCGGCAGCTTTCTCTTCCTCGGCCCGACCGGTGTCGGCAAGACCGAGCTCTGCCGCGCTCTGGCGCAGACGGTCTACGGCGACGAAAACGCCATGATACGCCTCGATATGTCCGAGTATATGGAGAAGCACTCGGTCAGCCGTCTGATCGGCTCGCCCCCGGGCTATGTCGGCTACGAGGAGGGCGGCCAGCTCACCGAGAAGGTACTCGGTGCTGTCCGCCCGAATGGTCCCGCCGTGGAGC
>CAKTNU010000018.1 GCA_934589325.1 uncultured Oscillospiraceae bacterium
TATTATGTCTGCTTCGGCGGCGCGGCGGTATCCGCTGTGCCGCGGCCGACCGCTCTGCAGAGCATCGGCACGGCCGCGCCGGAGGATTTTCCGTTCTCGGCGCTGGCGAGGACGATGCGCCGTGTGCTGAGCGACTACGGAGAGCGCATACTCGTCCGTTCACCGAATCGCGGCTGCGGTGAGCTGCGCGGCGCAATAAGCGAGTATCTTGCGCGGAGCCGGGGCATAAGCATCAGCCCGGAGAGCATAATCATCGGCTCGGGCGCGGAGTATCTATACGGCCTCGTGGTGCAGCTGCTTGGACGCGGGCGCAGATTTGCGCTGGAGGATCCATGCTATGAGCGCATACGCCAGGTATATGAGGCCAACGGTGCCGAGTGCGAGCTGCTGGATATGGGACCGGACGGGATACGCAGCGAGGCGCTGCGCGGCTGCTCCGCCGGAGCGCTGCACGTCACGCCGTACAACAGCTTTCCCAGCGGCGTTACGGCTTCCGCCTCCAAGAGGCATGAATATGCGGCATGGGCCGAGCGGCGGGACGCATATATTATTGAGGACGACTACGACTCTGAGTTTGCGGCCGCCGCAAAGCAGGTAGAGACTATATTCTCCGCCGCACCCGGGCGCGTGATATATATCAACACCTTCACAAAAACGCTCGCGCCGTCGATGCGCATGGGCTACATGCTGCTGCCGGAGCCGCTGCTCGGCGAATATTCCCGCAGGCTTGACTTCTATTCATGCACGGTGCCGGTCTACGAGCAGCTCGTGCTGGCGGAGTTCATAAACAGCGGCAGCTTTGAGCGCTGCATCAACCGCAGACGGCGGAAAATACGTGCACAGAGGCCCGAAAGTCCGGACTGACAAAAGCTGATTTCGTTATTTTTAACGATATATGTCTTGACTTGACGGCCAAAAAGTGGTACATTGAACGAGGTAAGATATGCCTGTGATTAACTGGCATAAAAATTATTTTTTAGGGGAGATATCATGAAGAAGAAGTATTGGACTCTGCTGATCGTCGGCGTGCTCGTCATCGCTCTGGTCGTGGTTCTGGCTTCCTGCGGCAACTTCAGTGCCAAGGACAAGGATCTCGACGCAGACGAAGAGACGGAAGAACTCACCGACCTCGACACCGACAATGCCAACACCGGCAGCAAGAACGGCACCGGCTACACCGACGGTAAGTACACCGGCGGCAATGGCGGCAACGGCGGCTCCACCGGCGGTAACGGCGGAAATTCCGGCAATAACGGAAACTCCGGCAACAACGGCGGTAACGGGAACAACGGCGGTAACGGCGGCAATTCCGGCAACAATGGCAACTCCGGCAGCGATGGAAACAATGGCGGCAACGGCAGCGACGGTAATAACGGCGGCAACGGCGGAAATTCCGGCAACGGCAGCAACGGCAATGATTTTGCCGGCGCCATCAAGGATATCGTTGACGGCAGCAAGCACCACAACGATCACCAAATCATTGACGGTGTGTTTGATCTCGTCGGCGCTATCGGCGGCCTGATGCCCTGAGCTTCATACATATTCAAAAGCTGAAAAATCAGACGGTTTACACCGTCTGATTTTTTTACCGCCCGGAGACTGCTCCGGGCGGTGATCAATTTTCAGTGCTTGCCCTGATATCCGCTTCTGCGGTGCTTGTGTCTGCGGCGGCGCCCTGCGCCGTCCGACAGCATCTTTACGGCAACGAGAACGATCATCAGGCCGAGTATGCCGAAGATCACGTATTTGAACGCGCCCTCACCTATTTGCAGCCCCTTCCCGGTGTACTCCACCTTGCGGGTGCCGGTATAGCCGCATACGCTGCATACACCGCGCTCTTCGCCGTCTGCGTCCTTGCTCGCGGCGCGGACAAGCGTCCACTGCATGTCATGCGCGGCAGCGTCAGCTCTCTCGCCGCAGGCGCAGGCATGCCAGTGCTCATTGTCGTCATATTCCCACGTCTCCGAAAATTCGTGCCGGTGGTTTTCGTCGTCCGGGTCAGGGGTGGACTGTGTGTTGTCCGAAGCCGTGCTCGGGTTCGGAGTCGGTTCTGCCGTCGGAGCCGGTGTCGGAGTCGCCTTGGCGGGGTCCGCTTTCACGGTAATGACGGCGCCATAGCTCTCACGGCCGCCGCCGGGATTGCTGAAATATGCAGCCACGCGCCAGCCGTTCATCTCAATGGGGATATTATAGAGATTCAGCGTCGTCCAGCCGTCGCCGCCGGTGGTCAGGCCGGGGAACTTTTCAACGGCTTGGTCAACGGTATAATAGCTCGTTGCATCGGGATTATATATGCGCCAGTTGACATTTTCGTAGTACGCGCCGGATGCGGCAAAGGATGCAAAGCCGCCCTCCGTCACGGTCTCGCCCTCCGGATGCTTGTAGATGTCCGGCGTCCAGATCGCGGGGGTATAGGCGCGGCGGACAGTCACCTGACTGCCGCTGACGGAGTAGTCGACGGCGGAATTATTCAGATATACCCGTGCGTTGTCCGCCAGATAATAGCCCTCGGCGAGCGACACGACTATCTGCACCGTGTAGCTCCCTGTGCCGAAGCTGCCGGAGAACACGGAGCCGTAGGCGTCGTACCACGTGATGCTCTGTACCGTGCATCCTTGGGTGCTGGAGCTGGCGGTTATATTGCCTGACGGCGTGTAGGCGATAGGCGTTGTCGGCATGGCGACAAGCAGCTTGTCGAGTGCCGTATCTGCGGATGCCGACGCGGGCAGAACGGCAGTCATACATACGCACAGGCACAGCACAATGAACGCGGTGAGGTATCTTTTCGGTCCTCGGCGCATGGGTACTCCCTCCTTTTGTCTTACGAAGTATTGATCGTCAAGGGGCGGCGCAGTTTTACGCCTGACAGCAGCAGGCCTTCAGACGGTCTTTGCTTTTTGAGGCGCGGACGAGCTGGCGCACGGCAGCGGGTAAAACGAAGCCGAGCTCTGTTTCAGCCCAGGAAAACCGTGTCTGTCCTTGTTGATCGAAAGTATATTCATTATATTATTGCATAATTCACCGGTCAAGGAATTTCTTGAAAATCTCGGCTTTTTTAATTTTTTTATTTATATTCCGCGCCGGTGATGCTATAATATTTTATTATTTTGTAAATCGGAGTAATTTTTATGTCCTCTTGCTATATATTTGCCGCCGGGAGCTTTTACGGGCTGACCGATGTGCCCGTTCAGGGCGACCTTATCATCGCCGCGGATGCCGGGCTCAAATACTGCCGCGAAGCCGGCATCGTGCCGGACATTATTCTCGGCGATTTCGACTCGCTCGGCGCTGCACCGGATGGTGACAACGTCATGCGGCTGCCCGTTGAGAAGGACGATACCGACACGATATACGCTATGCGCGTCGGGCTGGAGCGAGGCTTTACGGACTTCGTCATCTACGGCGGCACAGGCGGCAGCCGTGCCGACCACACCGTCGCAAACCTTCAGGGGCTGCTGTTTCTGGCCGCACACGGCGCACACTGCCGGATGTACGGCGACGGCATTGTCTGGAGCGTGCTGCAGAATGAGAAGATATGCTTTCCCGCCGGCTGCAGCGGCACACTTTCTCTGTTCTGCATGGACGGCGCGGCGCACGGCGTAACGATAAAGGGACTCAAATATGAGCTGAGCGATGCGGAGCTGCGCTCCGACTTTCCGATAGGGGTGAGCAACTCCTTCACCGGAGAGGCGGCAAGCATCGAGGTGCTGGACGGCAGGCTCGTTATGATACACGATATTTTTGAGTGATACGGTGATGCTATGATAAAGTATAATGCGGGAAAATGTGATATTGCCGTTATCGGCGCAGGTCATGCGGGGATAGAAGCCGCGCTTGCGGCCGCCCGGCTCGGGCTTGACACTGTGTGCTTCACGGTGAACATGGACAGCGTCGGCAACATGCCCTGCAACCCCGCCATCGGCGGCACCGGCAAGGGGCATCTGGTCCGCGAGCTGGACGCGCTCGGCGGCGAGATGGCACGGGCGGCGGACAAGGCCTGCATACAGTACCGTATGCTCAACCGCGGCAAGGGTCCGGCCGTGCACTCCCTGCGCGCCCAGGCCGACAGACGCCGCTATCAGGAGGTAATGAAGCACACACTGGAGCTTCAGGATGATCTTCGCGTCAAGCAGGCCGAGATAGTAGATATCGGCGTTGAAGACGGGCATGTATGCTCAGTCACAACGCACACGGGCGCGGTCTACGGCTGCAAGGCCGTAATAATCGCGTCGGGTACGTATCTCGACGGACGCACGATAGTCGGCGAGGTGCTGCGCTCCTCGGGGCCTGACGGTCTGGCCGCGGCGATCCCGCTGGCGGAACGGCTGCGCACGCTGGGGCTGAATATGCGCCGCTTCAAGACCGGTACGCCGCCCAGAGTCAATGCAAGGACAGTCGATTTTTCTAAGATGGAGATACAGCGCGGCGACGAGGACCCGGAGCCGTTCTCTTTTTCGACCGAAAGCGCTCCGCGGAACTCCGCCGTCTGCTACCTGACTTATACCAATGAGCGCACGCATGAAATAATCCGCGCAAACCTCGGCCGCAGTCCGATATATTCCGGCGTCATCGAGGGGGTAGGCCCTCGATACTGTCCCAGCATCGAGACAAAGGTAATGACCTTCTCCGATAAGCCGCGGCATCAGCTTTTCATCGAACCGATGGGGCTGAACACCGAGGAGCTGTATATTCAGGGCTTTTCGTCCTCCATGCCGGAGGAGGTCCAGGTCGAGATGCTCCACAGCGTCGCCGGTCTTGAACACGCGGAGATGACGCGCTGTGCTTATGCGATAGAATACGACTGCATCGACCCGACGGAGCTTTACCCGACGCTGGAGACGAAGAAAATCGCCGGACTTTACGGCGCCGGGCAGTTCAACGGCTCCTCTGGCTACGAGGAGGCGGCGGTACAGGGCTTCGTTGCCGGAGTGAACGCGGCGCTGAAAATACTCGGCCGTGAGCCGCTGATACTCCGCCGCAGCGACGGCTACATCGGCACGCTTATTGACGACCTTGTGACAAAGGGGACAAACGAGCCTTACCGCATGATGACCTCGCGCAGCGAGTACCGGCTGCTGCACCGGCAGGACAACGCCGACAAGCGGCTTTCCGGCATCGGACTGCGCATCGGGCTCGTAACGCCTGAACGGTACCGGCGCGTACTGGACAAGTACGCAGCCGTTGACTCGGAGCTGCGCCGCCTTGAGCGGACACACATCGCCCCGGGTGAAAGGATAAATGCGCTGCTCGCAGAGCGCGGCACCGCCGCGATATCCACCGGCAGCTCCCTCGCGGATCTCATACGGCGGCCGCAGATAAGCTACCGCGACCTTGCGGAGTTTGACCATGAACGTCCGGAGCTGCCGCGGGCAGTGACCGAGCAGGCGGAGATAAGCCTTAAGTACGAGGGCTACATCAAGCGGCAGCTAAAGCAGGTGGAGGAATTTACCCGCATGGAGAACCGTCCACTTCCTGCCGACATCGACTATGACGGGATAGGCGGCCTGCGGCTCGAGGCGCGGGAGAAGCTCAAAAAGATACGTCCCGAGAACTTCGGTCAGGCAAGCCGCATATCCGGCGTGTCTCCGGCAGATATCTCGGTGCTGATGATATGGATGGAGGGCGGAAAATGAGCAGGATCGTTCTCGGTTTTTCCGGCGGAGTGGACTCCGCCGTGTCGACAATGCTGCTGAAAAATGCGGGGCACGAGGTCTTCGGGCTGTACATGGACAACGCCGACGAAGCGGCGCGCAGATGTGCGGAGGACGCGGCAGAGTTCATCGGCATCCCGCTCACAGTGCTGGACGTAAAAGCGGAGCTTGAGGAAAACGTCTGCCGCCCCTTTACCGAGTCATATCTGCGCGGCGAGACGCCGAATCCGTGCATCATCTGCAACCCGAGCACTAAATTCAAAAATCTGATCGCCGAGGCCGACAGGCTCGGCGCAGACTTCGTCGCCACAGGTCACTACGCCCGGACGGAAAACGGCCGTCTGATGAAGGGCATGCCCGCCAACGACCAGAGCTATATGCTCTGCCGTCTGACCCGTGCGCAGGTACGGCGGGCAATATTCCCGCTCGGCGGCTTTGAAAAGGCGCAGGTGCGCGCAATGGCCGAGGATTTCGGCCTGCCCGTTGCGCACAAGCCGGACAGTATGGAGATATGCTTCATTCCGGACAAGGATTATATCGGCTGGATATCCCGCCGCACGGCGCTGCCGCCGGAGGGCAGCTTTATATTCCGCGGCGAGGTCGTCGGCCGGCATAACGGCATACACCGCTACACAGTCGGTCAGCGCCGTCCCGGGCTTATTGACGGGCGCAAGGTATATATCTCCCGAATAAACGCCGCCGACAACACTATAGAGCTGGCGCTGTGGGAGGATCTGTTCAAAACTGAGGTCAGCGCACGCGATTTCAACTGGCTCATCGACCGGCCCGACGCGCCGATACGCGCAAACGTCCGTGTGCGGCACACGAAGTGGGAGACGCCGCAGTGTACCGTCTACCCCGAGGGGGACGGCGTGAGGATAGTCTGCGACGAACCGGTGCGCGCCCCTGCTGCCGGGCAGTCTGCCGTACTGTATGACGGGGAATACGTCCTCGGCGGAGGATTCATAGTTTAGATCTGGTGAAAAGCAATGGAACGCAATCTTACAAACGGAAGTGTACTCAAAAACATCGCATATTTTTCCCTGCCGTATCTGCTGTCTTACTTCCTGCAGACGCTTTACGGGCTGGCTGACCTGTTCATAATCGGCCAGTTTGAGAACGCGGCAGGCACCACGGCAGTATCCATCGGCAGTCAGGTCATGCATATGCTGACCGTTATGATAGTCGGTCTTGCAATGGGCTCCACCGTATGCATCGGGCAGGCAGTCGGCGCAGGGGACAGGAAGCGTGCCTCGGCCGCCATCGGCAACACCGTGACGCTGTTCATGCTGCTGTCTGTCATCGTGACGGCGCTGCTGCTGATACTGGTCGATCCGATAGTCTCGGTGATGTCGACCCCTGCGGAGGCTGTCGACGGCACACAGGCGTATCTGACGATCTGCTTTATAGGCATACCGTTCATTACGGCATACAACATCATAAGCTCCATATTCCGCGGTCTGGGCGACTCGAAAAGTCCGATGATATTCATCGCCGTGGCCTGCGCCGCCAACATTGCGCTGGATTATCTGTTCATGGGCGGCATGGGACTCGGACCTGCGGGCGCCGCGCTCGGCACAACACTGGCGCAGGCAATAAGCGTTATATTCGCTTTTGCGGTGATCCTGCGCAGGAAAACCGGTATCTGCGTCGAGAAGCTCGATTTCCACCCCCAGCGCGACACGATGGGCCAGCTCCTGCGCATCGGTGTGCCGGTAGCGGCGCAGGACGGACTTATCCAGATAGCCTTCATCATCATAACCGTGATCGCGAACCGGCGCGGGCTGGATACGGCTGCGGCGGTCGGTATTGTGGAGAAAATAATCAGCTTCGTATTCCTTGTACCGTCGTCGATGCTGTCGACGACCTCGGCTCTGTGTGCGCAGAACATCGGCGCGGGCAAGCCGGAACGTGCCGAGCAGACCCTGCGCTGCACGACATGCATTGCTGTCGGCTTCGGGCTGACGATCGCGCTTGTGACTCAGTTCGTCTCCGAGGGCGCGGTCGGCCTCTTCACGCCGGACGCACAGGTAATCGTGCTCGGCGGTCAATATCTGCGAGGCTACATATGGGACGCGATGTTCGCCGGGATTCATTTCTGCTTCAGCGGCTATTTCTGCGCCTGCGGCCGGTCGGAGCTGTCATTTATACACAATATTACGGCGATCGCGCTGGTACGCATCCCGGGCGTATATATGACATCGAAGCTCTTCCCGGAAACGCTGTTCCCGATGGGTCTTGCAACGGCGGCGGGCTCACTGCTGTCAGTGATCATATGTATAGTCGCTTTTGCGCTGCTCAAGAGGCATAATGTTAAAAACGCATAAATTTTGCGCCGCACCCGGCACAATATGTACGTTTCTTACGATTTTGCGATTTGCATTGAAAAAGCGTTGACAACTCGGCCGCAGCGGTATAAAATCCACGTCATAAAAGGCAACGACGTCTGATATTCTTCAGGCGTCGTCGCCTTTTTTCATTTTTTAGAGAAACAGGAGATGATCTCATGACGGTGGAATTTTGGTATCTGATCGGTGCGGCTCTGGTGTTCTGGATGCAGGCAGGCTTTGCGATGGTCGAGACCGGCTTCACACGCGCAAAGAACGCAGGCAATATAATCATGAAAAATCTGATGGATTTCTGCATCGGCACGATAGTTTTCTCGCTGCTGGGCTACTCTCTGATGATGGGGCAGGACTGCCTGCGCGGGCTGGTAGGACTGCCGAACATGGATATGTTCGCATCGTTCAAGGCCTTTATCGCATCCCCGTCTGACGGCAGCTTCACGGGAGCATCGGTATTCGTATTCAACCTCGTTTTCTGTGCCACGGCTGCAACGATAGTCTCCGGCGCAATGGCGGAGCGCACCAAGTTTTCCGCCTACTGCATATATTCAGCGGTCATCTCGCTGTTCGTCTATCCGATAGAGGCACACTGGATATGGGGCGGCGGCTGGCTGAGTCAGCTCGGCTTTCATGACTACGCGGGCTCCTGTGCGATACACATGGTCGGCGGCATCGCGGCGCTCGTCGGTGCGATATTCCTCGGGCCGCGCCTCGGTAAATATGTCCGCGACGAGAGCGGAAAGGTCGTAAAGGTCAACGCCATTCCCGGACACTCTATAACACTCGGCGCACTCGGCGTATTCATCCTCTGGCTCGGCTGGTACGGCTTCAACGGCGCGGCGGCAACAAGCCCTTCGGAGCTTGCTTCCATATTCCTCACGACAACAGTCGCCCCATCGGTCGCGACCGTGACAACGATGCTGTACACATGGATAAAGAACGGCAAGCCGGACGTTTCCATGTGCCTCAACGCGTCCCTCGCAGGACTCGTCGGCGTTACCGCAGGCTGCGATGCATACGATGCGCTGGGCGCAGGCGTCGTCGGCATAGTCTCTGGCATACTTGTTGTTGTCGTGGTCGAATGGCTAGACCTGAAGCTGCACATAGACGATCCTGTCGGCGCGGTCGGGGTACACTGTGCCAACGGCATATGGGGCACGATCGCCGTCGGGCTGCTCGCCGATCCCGATGCACCTGCAGGCCTTGAAGGACTGTTCTACACCGGCTCGGCAAAGCTGCTTGGCGTACAGTGCATCGGCTTTATCTCCGTTGCGGCTTACTCGGCAATACTGATGTGCGCAGTGTTCGCTGTCATCCGGAGGTTCAACGGTCTGCGCGTCTCCGCGGAGGAGGAGCAGCTTGGCCTTGATATTACCGAGCACGGTCTGCCCAGCGCATATCCCGATTTTGCCCCTTCGGTGAGCAAATACGCCGCTTACGCGCCCGAGGGCGGCATCACCGCCGTCACCGGCGATATCCCTGCGGCCGAAGCAGTGCCTGTAAAGACGGTGCGCAGCACTGCGGACGGTACACCGAAGTATACAAAGGTAGAAATAATCTGCAAGGACTCGAAGTTCGACGCGCTCAAGAGCGCAATGTCTGCTCTCGGCATAACGGGCATGACCGTGTCGCACGTTCTCGGCTGCGGCATACAGGGCGGGCAGCCGGAGTATTACCGCGGCGTCAAGCTGGAGTCCAACCTTCTGCCCAAGGTCCAGGTCGACATTGTCGTGAGCAAGATCCCCGTGCGCACCGTCATCGAGACGGCAAAGCGCGTGCTCTACACCGGTCACTACGGCGACGGCAAGATATTCGTCTACGACGTTGAAAACGTCGTAAAGATCCGTACCGGCGAGGAGGGCTACGACGCTCTTCAGGATGAAGAATAAAAATTTCCGGCAGCTGCGTCTGCCGGAAATTTTTTCTTGACAAAGTGCGACAGGCGTGCTATAACTATACCAACCTACCGGTTAAGTAGTATTGATTTCATGGAGCGTCCGTTATGAGAATATACGCCGCACATTTCCGATGTTGATCCTTGATCATCAGATCCGAAATTTTATCATAACTTATACATAATAAATATAACTTAAAGGAGATATCATCATGTCCGCTATATATACATCCGCTGACCAGCTTATAGGTAAGACTCCCCTGCTGGAGCTGACTCATATCGAGAAGAAGCTCGGCCTCAAGGCCAAAATACTTGCAAAGCTCGAGTACTTCAATCCCGCCGGCTCCGTAAAGGACCGCATCGCCAAGGCAATGATAGACGACGCAGAGGAAAAGGGTCTTCTCAAAGAGGGCTCCGTGATCATTGAGCCGACCTCCGGCAACACCGGCATAGGTCTAGCCTCCGTCGCCGCGGCCAGAGGCTACCGCATAATCATCGTCATGCCCGAGACCATGTCTGTCGAGCGACGCCAGCTCATGAAAGCCTACGGCGCTGAGCTGGTGCTGACCGAGGGCGCGAAGGGCATGAAGGGCGCCATCGCAAAGGCTGAGGAGCTGTCCAAAGAGATCCCGAACAGCTTTGTTCCCGGCCAGTTTGTCAATCCCGCGAATCCCAAGGCGCACTACCTGACCACCGGCCCCGAGATAGCTGCAGACACCGACGGCGCGGTCGACTTCTTCGTTGCGGGTGTCGGCACTGGCGGCACGATAACCGGTGTCGGCCAGTACCTCAAGGATAATATCCCCGGAGTCAAGGTCGTTGCGGTCGAGCCCGCTACCTCCGCAGTGCTGTCGACCGGTGTCGCCGGTGCGCATAAGATTCAGGGCATAGGAGCGGGCTTCGTCCCAGATGTACTGGACACCAAGGTGTATGACGAGATAATCCCCGTCGCGAACGAGGACGCGTTTGCAACCGGCAAGCTCGTCGGCAAGAGCGAGGGTGTGCTGGTCGGTATATCCTCCGGCGCTGCTGTCTGGGCGGCAATAGAGCTTGCAAAGCGTCCCGAAAACGAGGGCAAGAACATAGTCGTCCTGCTGCCCGACACCGGTGACCGTTACCTCTCTACCCCGCTGTTTGCGGACTGAAGCGCGTGAAAATACTTGTTGCAATGAGCGGCGGCGTTGATTCCAGCGTCGCCGCAATGCTGCTGAAAAGCGGCGGGAACGAGTGCATCGGCTGCACGATGAAGCTGTACCAGAACGCCGACGCCGCGATCCCGCAGGGGCACACCTGCTGTTCGCTGGACGACGTTGAGGATGCTCGCAGCGTGGCGTACAGGCTTGAGATGCCATACTACGTTTTCAATTTTTCCGACGATTTCCGCGAAAAGGTCATAGACCGCTTTGCGGCGCAGTACATCTCCGGCATGACGCCTAATCCGTGCATCGACTGCAACCGCTGCATGAAGTTTGCAAAGCTGTTCGACCGTGCCGACATTCTCGGATGCAGCCACATTGCCACCGGGCACTATGCCCGCATAGAGTGCGAGGATGGCAGATATGTGCTGAAAAAGGCGCTGGACCCGGCAAAGGATCAGAGCTATGTCCTCTATGCCATGACACAAGCTCAGCTTGCGCGGACGCTGTTTCCGCTCGGCGAGCTCTGTAAGAGCGAGACGCGTCGGCTTGCAGAGGCAGGCGGCTTCATCAACGCCCGTAAGCCGGACAGTCAGGACATCTGCTTCGCGCCGGACGGCGATTATGCAAAAATAATCGAGCTGCACACCGGCCGAAAGTCCGAGCCGGGAGACTTTATAGATTCCGCCGGGCACATTCTCGGCCGTCACGCCGGTGTGATACGCTATACGATAGGCCAGCACCGCGGATTGGGGCTGAGCCTGCCCGAGAAGCGCTTCGTCACGGCAATAGACCCCGTAAACAACACCGTCACGCTCGGCCCGGAGCATGAGCTGTACAGGGCGCGGGCCTCTGCCGGCGATTTTAACTGGATATCCGGCGAGGTACCGGTAAGGCCTCTGCGCTGCCGGGTGAAGATACGCTACCGCCAGCCGGAGCAGTGGGCATGGGTCACGCCGACAGACGGGACGACGGTAAAGATCGAGTTTGACGAGCCGCAGCGGGCGATAACGCCGGGGCAGGCGGCGGTGCTGTACGACGGGGACACAGTCCTCGGCGGCGGCGTCATCACAACAGACAGGAGCTGAGACCATGATATCGACCCGCGGCAGATATTCGCTGCGCATAATGCTGGATCTCGCGGAGCATCCCGGCGGCTACACGCCGATGCGGGAGGTCGCCGCACGGCAGGACATTTCACTTAAATACATGGAAAAGATCGTGCCGCTGCTGACCGGCGCCGGATTTATCGAGGGCGTCCATGGCAGGGGCGGCGGATACCGCCTGCGCCGCGCCCCGGAGGACATCACGGTCGGCGAAGTCCTCCGCGTGACCGAGGGCGACCTTGCGCCGGTATCCTGCCTTGAATGCGGCTCAAAGCCCTGTCCGCGGGCGGCCTACTGCAGGACGCTCCCGATGTGGCAGGAATACTACAGGCTCACAAACGAGTATTTCGACGGGATAAGCCTTGCCGCGCTCCTCGCCCACGACGCGCCGGGAGATTACGTCATATGATTCGCAAAAGCTTGATCTTCCATGATTTTTTACATATTTTTTATTGACAAATCAACGTGTGCGTAGTAATATTTCGCCCGTGGACAACGGCGTCCATCGGTGAGGGTCTTGTCCCTTCCCCGATGGACGTTTTTGATTTTGCACGAACTCCCCTGTATTCTGTACGAACGGAGGAAACACGGCATGACCGACAGCTATGAAAGCCCGCTGTGCAGCCGCTACGCGGGCAAAAAAATGCAGCAGATATTCTCTGCTGACAACAAGTTTTCTACATGGCGCAGACTGTGGCTTGCACTCGCCGAGAGTGAGCAGGAGCTCGGCCTGAACATCACCGACGAACAGCTTGACGAGATGCGCGCTCACCTCACCGATATCGACTACGAGCTTGCCGCCCGCAAGGAGCACGAGCTGCGTCACGACGTCATGGCACACATACACACCTTCGGTGCAGCCTGCCCCAAGGCGATGCCGATAATCCATCTCGGCGCGACGAGCTGCTATGTCGGCGACAATACAGACATTATTCTGCAGAGTCAGGCCTTTGAGGAGATACGCTCAGGTCTGCTGCGGGCAATATCCGCGCTTGCTGACCTTGCGGAGAAGTATAAGGCTCTTCCGACGCTGGCTTACACGCATTTTCAGGCCGCCCAGCCGACAACTCTCGGCAAGCGCGCAGCTCTCTGGATGCAGGATCTGATGCTGGACCTCGACCAGCTCGATTTTGCGGCCGACAATCTGAAGCTGCTTGGCTGCCGCGGGACCACCGGCACCGCCGCGAGCTTTCTCGCGCTGTTCGACGGCGACGGAGAAAAGGTCAAGCGGCTTGAAGCTCGCATAGCCGAGAAAATGGGCTTCGACGGAGTCTATGCCGTGAGCGGCCAAACCTATACACGCAAGGTCGATTTCTTTACGCTGTCGGTGCTTTCGGGCATTGCGCAGAGCGCCATGAAGTTCACGAACGATATCCGCCTGATGGCGCACATGAAGGAGGTGGACGAGCCGTTCGAGTCAAAGCAGGTCGGTTCCTCCGCAATGGCCTACAAGCGCAACCCCATGCGCTGCGAGCGCATTTCCGCGCTTGCACGCTATGTCATTGCCGACACGCAGAACCCCGCGATGACCGCAGGCGCGCAATGGCTTGAGCGGACGCTTGACGACTCGGCCAATCGCCGCATAAGTATTCCGGAAGCGTTCTTGGCCGTCGACGGCATACTCACGCTGTACGCGAACATCGTCAGCGGCCTGACCGTTTACCCCAAGGTCATAGAAAAGCATCTGAACGCCGAGCTGCCGTTCATGGCTACGGAGAACATTCTGATGTACTGCGTCAAAAAGGGCGGCGACCGGCAGGCTCTGCACGAGGCGATACGGCGTCATTCCGTAGCGGCCGGACTTGCCGTGAAGCAGGACGGCGCCGACAACGACCTTCTCGACCGCATCGCAGCCGACCCTGTATTCGGTATTACGCGGGACGAAATTCAGGGCATAGTGGCCGCAGGGCACTTCACCGGCATGGCCGAGGAGCAGACCGAAGAATATCTCAAAACGGTACGCGCCGTACTCAGCGCGAACCGTGACGTTCTTGCCGCGGAGCCTGCGGCAGAAGTAAATATATAAAAACATAAAAATCAGGAGGACGCAAAAATGTTAACAGCCGTTGTAGGTATCAACTGGGGCGACGAGGGCAAGGGCCGCATGGT
>CAKTNU010000019.1 GCA_934589325.1 uncultured Oscillospiraceae bacterium
TGCAAATACCGTCTTGGCCAACTGACAGCGAGGAAAGCAGTCCACCCATCCCTGCACTGCCTTGACTGTGCCGGACACTGTTTCCGGTTCGTCCTCCGCTGCTGTCGCCAGCAAGTAAGCTTTCGTAAAGGCGTAGTCCGTATCAAACAGCGGATTTGCACGGTCGAGCATCGTCTTGAGCTGGCCGCTGACACAGTAATAGTAGACGGGCGTTGCGAACACCAGCACATCCGCGTCGTGCATTTTTGCGGCAATCTCCACGGCATCGTCTTGGATGACGCAGTGCCCAAGATTCAGATAGGCGAAGCAGCCTTTGCAGAAGCAAACCTGCTTTTCACGCAGATACACAGTCTCTACCTGATGACCAGCTTCCTGAGCTCCCTTGGCAAAGGCGACCGTCAAGGTCTCCGAATTGCCGCCCTTGCGGGGGTTTGAAGAAAGAATCAATACTTTTTTACTCATTATAAAACACTCCTTGCGCTTCGGTTTCTTTTGTGTTATGATATTGATAACGCCAAAACCTAACTTCAGGTCAATATATTTTTTGAAAATTTTCGGAGGAATTTTTATGTATTCGATCGGACAGGTGGCAGAGATGTTCGGAATGCCCATCTCCACGCTGCGCTATTATGACAAGCAGGGCCTTTTCCCGAATATGGAGCGAGTATCCGGTATCCGCAAATTCGGTGACACGTAGATTGAAGCACTCCGGGTCATTGAATGTCTGAAAAAGGCGGGCATGGAGATCAAAGACATCCGGCAATTCATGGATTGGTGTGTAGAAGGACCGTCCACCTATCCGCAGCGCAAGGAATTGTTTGAAACGCAGAAGGCGCATATGGAGGAGGAGATCGCACGGATGAACCGCACTCTGGATATGCTGAAATTCAAATGCTGGTACTATGAACAGGCGATCCGGGACGGAAATGAGGAAAAACTCGCCGCCATGATTCCCAACGAGCTGCCGGAGGACATCCGTGCTATCTACGACAGCTCCCATAAAGAATAACACGCTCCTGTTACTGCATAGAAGCCGGAATGCAACACAAGAAGATATTGCACCCCCTCAAATCGAGAACTGCACCCCCCTCTAAACCGTAGTTGCACCCCCTTAACGGGTTTCTATCAAAATTACGGTTCTTTGCCACCGCGCCGCGAACAGCAGATGTTCGCGGCGCTTTCAATGTCAATAAACTTAGAACAAAATTTATGTCTCTGCCAGCTTATCGGAACAGATAGATTAATTTTTATGAAGCTGATTTCAAGTAAAGGAGCTCTTATATATGAAGTCTAAGGTTTATTTTTCGCACGAAATATCCCCGGAGAAGGTCGTTGAGCTTTATACGGCTGCCGGAGCGCAGCTTTCGGGCATGGTCGCTGTGAAGATCCACTCCGGTGAAAAAGGCAACCAAAACTTTTTGAGGCCCGAGTTCTGGGAGCCGATGATCAGGTTCGTCAACGGCACCGCAGTCGAGTGCAATACAGCCTATCCTGGAGCACGTGACACTACGGAAAAGCACCTTGAACTTATGAAGCTGCACGGCTGGACAGCGCATTTTGACGTAGATATTCTCGATTCCGAGGGTCCCGATCTCGTGCTCGATATCCCCGACGGCAAACGCATAAAGAAAAACTATGTAGGCAAGAACATTGCAAAATACGATTCAATGCTCGTTCTCTCACATTTTAAAGGTCATCCTATGGGCGGCTACGGCGGTGCGCTCAAGCAGCTCTCTATCGGCTGTGCATCGTCCCATGGCAAAGCATATATTCACGGCTCCGGGGATCCCGAAAATCCTTGGACAAGCGACCATGGCTCTTTTCTTGAGTCTATGGCTGATGCTGCCTCCTCGGTCATTAAGTTCTTTGAGGGACGCGTATTCTACGTCAATGTCATGAAAGACATGTCCGTCGACTGCGATTGCTGTGAGGTAGCCGAAGATCCATGCCTTGCCGATGTTGGCATACTTGTCTCTGACGATCCAGTCGCTATTGATCAAGCCTGCCTCGACCTTGTATATTCCGGCAGTGATCCCGGGAAGGCTCACTTCATAGAACGTGTAGAGAGCCGCAACGGTATCCATACGATCGAAGCCGCCGCCGAGCTTGGCATAGGGTCAAGAGAATATGAGCTTATAGAGCTGTAACCCGAAAAGCTGCCTGTTTTTATTCAGGCAGCTTTTTATAATACAGCTCATATTTTCCGAAGCATCTGAATCCCAGCCTCGTGGCAAAATCCTGCGTCGAATCGGAATTAAAGAAGACCAGATACCGCAGGCCGGCAGCAGATACGTAGTGCAGCGCAGCTTTGATAAGCTTGCTGTATGTCTCTTCATCTAAGGTACCGTCAAAATCCAGGCTGAAGATCTCACCGCCGCGCTCAGCAGCGGCAGCACAGGCTCGGTCATCCGCAACTACGGCAAATATACGCCAATTATCAATATCGTCATATATTCGTCCGCTTGTCCAGTATGTCTCCGTATCAGCATCGTGGAGGGCAGAAAAGAGCGAGAAATTGGCCTGCGTTACACGGACAACATCAGCCGGAATACCTCCGGAACTATATCCATCCAGCAGGAACACATCGTGCCACAAGGCTTCTTCGCACTCAAAGCCGCTTGACGTCAGATTTTCTGCTGCGGCACGATTTGCAGCCGGTATGCCAAAATACAGCTCATGTCCCGGGAAATTTTTCTCCATCAGATGCAGAAGCTCATATAATGCGGCCGATACATCGCCGTCAATATACAGACCGCATAATTGGATATATCGGTCATCCGGGATCCGGAAAAATTGTATTATCCCCTCCCCCGACTCTCCGACGTATCGCATAGTATAATAATTTTCCGCCGTGCAGCAGTCGGCATAATAAGCCTGAAAATCATCCTGGCTTTTCAGCTCCGGCGGAAAGATCGGATAACAGCCGCGCTCAATATGAGCGGCAATACTGTACGCGAAGCCGGCATATTTTTTTGCCTCAGACGAATCAAGAAAAGACAGCATACAATTTCTCCGAAATACAGAATTCTCCCCACAGGAAAACCTGTGGGGAGTTTTTGGTACTTACGCTAGTGTGTCAATCATCAGCCTTTGCTGTGCTTCTTGGTGGCAAATATCACGGAGCAGGCAGCAGCGCAGGAGACGGCCGCGAGAACAGCCCAGAGCATGAGACTGTCTCCGGTCTGCGGCTTCTGATCGCCGTAGTAGACATTGACAAGGCTGATGCTCTTGCCGCCGTCACTGCGGGTGGTGTAGAAGTAGTAGCCGCTGGGAATGTCAAGTTCAATTACCGTCCAAGTCAGAGCAGTATCGAGACCGTCGAAGCTGCACTTCCAGCCGTTCTTCTCGTTAAGGATTGCAGTGACCTTCTTGCCGTCGACAAGGTAGGGTACAAAGGTCTCGGTGTCCTTGCCCTCGGCATCCTTGGCAAAGTAGCCGAGCTGAACAGTTATGGACTCGGGGCGCTTGCTCTCGTTGCCCTTATCATTCCACGATTTAGCAACGGTCGCAGTCATTTCGACGGATTTATATTCATTGATGAAAGCCGCGGTATCGAAGTACTGGTCATTGCTGAGAATGTAGGACGGCATATCGCGGATATCGCTGTCCTCTCTTTCCTCATCGACATCAGCACTATTGGGATTCGCGCTCACCATACCGAAGTTATACTCTGTCTTGTCATAAGTCCACTTGCCGGTATTCTCGGGTATGATCTCCGCCAGCTTGCCGACGATACCGTACATCTGGCTCTCAGGGCCGGTAAGGGTCAGAACGCCCTTCGCGGAGGTCTCGCCGGCCTTGACAGTCAGGGAGAACTTATCGGTGACGGGCTGCCCGTTGAACTCGGCCTTGACAAGATCGTTCTTACCGCCGTTGCCGTAGGCCAGTGCAAAATCAAACGTGGTGTCAACCGCAGGAGCAAATTTGCCGGTCTGCTTTACCTGCTTCTCCACAGGGATGCTGATACGCAGTATATCCTGCTCGGAATAGCTGTTCTTAATATCAACAACACTTTCCTCGCCATGGGAAACCGTCGCCCACATCACGCCGTAATAATAGTGTGTATAGCCCTCTACCTCAGAGCCCGCGACATCCTCATCGAGCTTGTATTCGCCCTCGGGCAGAGTAATGCTCTTGGTCCAGCCCTCTGCGGCGCTCAGGATCACATCCTGAACGAACTCATTGGTGTCATCATTGTAAATCGACCATTTAATAGACGCAGGGATCTTATCCTCGGGGAGCCCCTCAAATGTCTTTTTCAGAGTGAGCGTACCGTATATACTCTGATAATAGTTGGTGACGGCCAAAACTACAGGCTCATCTGCTCTTACATCAATGAAGTTTCCCTCCGCGGGGACATTCTCGGTCGCCAGTCCGGAGTAAACGATATTGAGCTTGTAGCCCTCTACCTCGGCGCCAAGTTCCTTTACCTCGTACACACCGCCGACAGTTATGCTGGCGCTTTCATACTCGCCGGATTCATTCAGCTTGAGAGGGACAACGATGGGGTCATACCTTGCTTTCCATTCAAGGATCGCTTCGCCGTTCTCACCTTCCCCTGTCTGGACCTGCTCCATATACTGGAGCGAGATCTTTATCTCGGCGGGCATGTCTTCCTTTTCGATCCCCTCTGCAGTCTTGCTTATGAGCAGATTTCCACCCGCCGGAGTCGGCTCAACAGGCAGTTCGGTCTCCGCCATGGCAGCTGCCGGCATAACACTGACGACAAGCAGGACCACAAGCAGGACAGCTAAAAATTTCTTCATGAATTTTCCTCCTTTTTGATATAAATATGTTACAAATTGTTTTATCTGTCTAATTGGCTGTGTCTATAATATACCTGTTATTGGTGCAAAAAGCAAGGCTCTAAATCCTTATTATTTCTTAAGCTTCAGGGCTTTGCAGGTTTTTAGCGGCACATTTCTTGCAAATTCGTCACAGCAGACGTATAATATCGCAAAGGAATTTGGAAACGGAGAATGTGCGATGGTAGAATATATCTGTGACCCCTCAAACGGCAGACTCGTCATATCTCATGGGACGCAGAACTCCATACTGAAAATCATGACCGCCGAAGAACTTCATGATATGAAGGAGCAATTTCCGCACCACAAAGAGCTGCTGCGCACGCTCGGCTCGATACGCTACTGCAAGGTGGAGCTGTACCGTGACCGGATATGGGGTACGCTCCGCATACCGAACCGCAGTAAGCAGCGGGGCGCACAGACGGCGTTTATCTTCTATCTCACCGAAAATGAGCTCATTTTCATTGAGGACACCGGCGAGCTTAAGCAATGGGTCAAGACCCAGTCTCAAAAGATCCAAGACGCAGCAACACCGGAGCTCCTGCTGCTCGGCTTCATGGAACAAGCCGTCGAAAATGACGTTCTTTATCTTTCACACATGGAAAAGACGCTGGACGGGATGGAGGACGAGCTGCTTAGCGACATTCCGGGAGATTTCTTTTCGGAGCTCACCCGCCACAGACGCAAGCTGTCGGAGCTGAACGCGTATTACGAGCAGCTTACCGCTCTGGCAGACCAGATATCCGACTCCCCTGCTCTTATATCGGCTGCCGAGCAGTGGGATAGATTCTCACGCAAGGCTGAGCGTCTTGAAAACCATGTGCATCTCCTGCAGGAAAACGTCATCCAGCTCCGCGAGCTTTATCAGGCCCAGCTCGACGCAAAGCAGAACAAGGTGATGTGCATACTGACCGTAGTAACGACTCTGTTCCTGCCGCTGAGTCTCCTGACCGGCTGGTACGGGATGAATTTTGCCAATATGCCGGAGCTGCACTGGCGCTATGCGTACCCCGCGGTGATCGCTGTTACGGCCGCAATAATCATAATCGAGATAATATATTTCAAGAAAAAGAAAATATTATAAAATCTGCATTTTACACTGCGCCAAGCGCCGAATATGCCAAAAAAGCGTACAGCCGCTGTAATGCCCTATTTACAAGGGCAGCGATGAAAAATACCTCTGCATTTATCATGCAGAGGTATTTTTTTACTGTTTGTTGTCGTCGGCTATATCCTCAGGGCCGAAGGGATCACCGCACTGGGGGCAGAAGCGCGGCGGATGCTTCGGATCCTCGGGCTCCCATCCGCACTTATCGCAGATGTACAGCGGCTCATTTGCGGGCTTCGGAGCTCCGCAGTTCTGGCAGAAGCGTCCGAGATTGACCTCGCCGCACTGGGGGCAGGTCCAGCCGCGCTTTGCGGCAGCTGCCGCACGCTTTTCTCCGGGGCGTTTGACAGTCTTCGGCTTCTCTTCGCGCTTGGCGAGAATAAGAAGCACGGCTGCCGCTATGAGGCCAAGGCCTGCGATAACTAGCAGCAGGACCAGCAGACCGTTGCCGGATTTTTCGGGCTTGATATCCACCTGCGCGTCGTTATTGCCATCGTTATTTCCGCCATTCGTACCATTGTTGGGATCACCGCTGACATCCGCGCTCGGCAGCGGAGTCACAGGGGCTGCGGTCTCAGTCGGAGCCGGAGTAGCCGCGGCGCTGTATGTTACTGCAACGGCACCCGTATTGACGCGCTCACTGCTGCGGCCGTCCTTTGTGCTCCAGACAGCTGCAAAGTAGTAAACGGTGCCTTCGGTCTCAGGCGGAGTATAGCTTGCAGATGTAGCGCCGTTTATGAGCTTGCCGCCGGCAGTGCTGGCAGCTGTATTGCTGTACCACTGGTAGTGCAGAGTGCCGCCGTTGGGGTCACTCGCGGAGACAGTGAGAGTGATGCTTTCACCGGCATTTTTACTGCCGCCGACAGGCTGCGAGCTTATCGTCGGGCGCTTCAGTTCGGCTTTGTTGACCTTTATGACAGCGCCGTTTGTGCAGACGAAGGTCTTTCCGTCAGCCGCAATGAATTTGCACTCGGCCTTCCAGCCGTCCAAACTCTCGGGAATGTTTTCAAGCACCAGCTTTTCGGAATCCGTACCGGAGACCTTAAGGCCGCTGAAATATGCGGGCGCATCTGCAGCGGGAATGGTATTGGTCGTGTCGGGGCTTACCAAGCGCCAGACGAACTTGTCATAGTTCTCCGCACGGGCAACAAACGCTGCCCTGCCGCCGGCTTCAACGGTCTCACCGGTGGGCTGCTTGGTTATCTTTATCGCAGGAGTCGGAGTGGGCTCCGGCGTGGCCGTATAACCGGGATTGGTTATGGCAATGGTATTGGAGGTAGCGGTACCGGCATTGTTCTTGACGGTGAAATAATAGTAATATGTCTGGACGCTGTCCTCCATCAGCTTGCAGCCGACCCATACTGTCTCGGTGCTGCCGTCAAGCGTCCAAGTCGTTCCCTGCACAGGATCCGCGTCCTTGCCGGCCTTGGTAAATACGGTAACGGTATAGGGCGAACCGCCGGTCATATTCAGTGTAAAGCTGAAGTTTTCGTTTTTGCCGGGCGTGGTAGTATTGGAAGTTATCTTGACGGTGGGAGTTTCGGCAGCGACATTTACCGTTGCGGTATTGGAGCCGGGCTGTCCGTCCTTCATCTCAAAGGAATATCCGATGGTGAACGTGCCAGCCTTGGTCGGCGTACCGACCAGTTGGATCTGTGTGGTGTCGCCGCTTATTTTAAGACTCATGCCGGGGATGCTGCCGCTTGTTACGGAAGCCTTGCCGACAAGATTGTTGTCGTCCTTGCCGCTGAACTGAGCGAGAACGATCTCTGAATATTCTCCGTACTTGCAGCTGTAGTCTGCGAAAGCCTGAACCATAGGCAGGGATGCCAGCAGCAGTACAACGAGGAATACGCTGAATATGCGTGACAGTGTCTTTTTCATCTTTTCTCCTCCCTTTTCGGCTTCACCGAACGTAGGGGCATTTTTAGACATCTTTCCCCTATTTGTTAGGTATTTTAACATAATATATTCCCCGGCGCAAGCCGCTGTACCCTTAAGATATCTTAAATCTTAAGAAAGCGGCGGCTGAGATATATCTCAGCCGCTGCTTTCATTACCGTCTTCTGCCGATAATGCTCCCTCCGATACTGTCACACTGTACGCTGACGCCCGCAGTGACATTTCCGGCAACATTGTCGCATGTGACGCTTGCCCCGGCCCTTACGCTGCCGCCGACATTGTCGCAGGTCACTACGCCCCGGCATTTACGTCACCCTTGACGTCATCACAGGTGACGCCTCCTCCGGCCTTTATACTGCCGCCGACCGCATCGCATGTCACGCTGCCGCCGGCTTCGATATTTCCTTCAACGTCCCCCTCGACGCTCACGGCAAAGTCACTTCTGATATTCAGCGCCGGCCCCTCATAGCAGAACTCTATGTTCTTTTTGTCTGAAGTGCTGCCCGCTCCGATGAGCACATGTCCGTGATACAATACGGCATACAGGCAATCGTCATCCGGCCACGGCAGTTCATCCGCCTTCTGTTCTGCGGATGCCGCCGTATGCGGGGTGCCCTCTCTGCCGAAAAGCTCGTCAATGGTCACGCCGAACACATCCGCAAGCAGTGGAAAGCTGGATATATCCGGGCTTGAAAGTCCGTTCTCCCATTTGCTCACGGCCTGATAGGATATGCCCATGAGATTTGCAAGCTGTTCCTGAGTCATGTTCTTTTCTTTTCTGAGCTTCGCGATATTCGCGCCGATAACATCGTTCATTGCGATGCCTCCTTTCACTTTCTGCCGCCGATAATATAGAAAAAATCCCGAAAATCCAATAACTTATCCGTTGAGCCGCAAACTCAACCGTTGGTTGAGGAACATTATACACACCTCTCTCATGCTGTCAAGTCATCGCTTGCATATCGGGCGGTGTTTCTATATAATTGAATCGCAAAAATCAACAATAGTTGACTTTGAGTTGAGATTCATTTCAAAATACCTGTATATATTACATACATATGGGGGTGGCACTATGTTCAAGATACTTATAGCCGAGGATGACCGTGAGCTAAGGCAGCTTTTTCAGCATGTCCTCGCTAAAAACGGCTATTCGGCTGTCGGCGTGTCCAACGGAGAAGAGGCACTCTCCGCACTGGATACGAGCTACTACGACTTAATAATTTCAGATATAATGATGCCGAAAATGGACGGATATGAGCTTGTCCGCTCCCTGCGCGAGGCGGGCAGCAGCATCCCGGTCCTCATGATAACCGCGAAGGACGCCTTTGACGATATGCGTCTCGGCTTTGTCTCCGGCAGTGACGACTATATGGTCAAGCCCGTCAATGTGAACGAGATGGTCCTGCGTGTCAGCGCGCTGCTGCGCCGGGCGCAGATGGCAAATGAGCGCCGTCAGGTCATCGGCGGGACGGTGCTGGAATGTGATTCTCTGTCCGTTCACAGCGGCGGTGAAAATATGGTGCTGCCTCAGAAGGAATTTATGCTTCTGTACAAAATGGTCTCTTTCCCAGGCAGGATCTTCACGCGCCAGCAGCTTATGGACGATATATGGGGCTATGACTCCGAGACGGACACACACACGGTAGATGTGCATATCGGCAGACTGCGTGAGCGCTTCAGAGATAATCCGGATTTTAAAATAGTCACGATGCGCGGTGTTGGATATAAGGTGGTGAAGCTGTGAAGAACAAGCTCTCCTCGATGCCGACCCTGCGATTCTGGTTCACGCTTATATGCATGCTTGAATATATCGTCGTCGCCCTGCTTGCAGAGCTGACGGCGTGGCTCATAAAGCGCTGGCTCGGCATAACCGTCGCCGCACCTGTATTCGTGTGGGCAGTACTGTTCAGTGTTATATTCGGCTTTGTTATCACCAACTTTACCCTGCGCGTTTTCTTCGATCCTGTATCCAAGCTCGAAAAAGCGATGCGTGCTGTTGCAGGCGGCAACTTCAAGGTCACTGCCGAGACGGACAGCAGGATCAAGGAGGTGCTCAGCCTCTACAGCAGCTTTAATATGATGGTCAAGGAGCTGAGTGCGACAGAAACGCTTCAGACCGATTTCATATCCAGTGTCTCGCATGAGTTCAAAACTCCGATAAACGCCATAGAGGGCTATGCCTCTCTGCTGCAGGATCACCAGCAGTCGCAGGCCGAACAGGACGCTTATATCGACAAGATACTGTTCAACACGCGCCGCCTCTCCACGCTTACCGGGAATATCCTGCTGCTCTCCAAGATCAATGCGCAGAGCATACACCCACAGCGGATAAGCTACCGGCTGGATGAGCAGGTACGGCAGGCCATAGTTGCACTGGAGCGAAAGTGGACAGATAAGGATATCGACTTCGACGTTGAGCTTGATGAAATCGAATACTCCGGTTATGAGTCGCTGCTGATCCATGTTTGGACAAATCTTATCGACAACGCCATTAAATTCGATCCCCATGGCGGACTTATACTCATGCGCATGCGCCGTGAGGATGGGAACGCAGTATTCACCATTGAGGACGACGGCCCCGGCATCCCCGAGGGAGACGAGGAGCGCATATTCCACAAGTTCTATCAGAGCGACAATTCCCGCGAAATGGACGGCAACGGCCTTGGCCTCGCACTGGCAAAGCAAATAGTTGAGCTCAGCGGCGGTACGATATCGGTAGAAAATCTGCCGACTGCAGGCTGCAGGTTCACCGTAAAGCTGCCGATGTGCACCAAATAGCGACAGAATGTTACCGTTTCAACGAATTTTCAACTCCTGTTGATTTTGGCTTGAACTTATGTTGCAAATTCCCGTGTATAAATATCTTTACGCCCTCTTACAAGTCGAGGGTGATCTTATCGTACATCTTAACGGAGGCATGAGCGATGAAAAAGAGAACCGGCGAGGACAGGATATGGACTATCCCGAATATGCTGTCGATTTTCCGCATGCTTCTTATCCCCGTTTTTGTCTGGACCTACTGCGGCTTGAAAAACGATATTGCGACGGCACTTGTGCTTCTGCTTTCCGGCATCAGTGATACGGCCGACGGCGTGATAGCGCGTAAGTTCAACATGATAACCACGTTCGGCAAGGCGATAGATCCCGTGGCGGACAAGCTGACACAGATAGCCATGCTGCTGTGCCTTCTGACTAGGTTCCCGAATCTGATAATTCTGTTCGTTCTGCTTCTTATAAAGGAGCTCACAGGCGGCATAATGAGTCTGTTCATTCTCAAGCGCAGAAAGCTTGTCCTTCCTGCCGACTGGCACGGCAAGGTGACGACATTTCTGCTGTACGCTACCATGCTGCTGCATCTTGTCTGGGGCACTATACCTGATTCTGTGTCAAACATCAGCATCGTTATATGTTCCGCCGTTACACTGATGTCGTTCGTATTATATTTTATCCGCAATATCCGCACGCTGTCCCGGAAGGACGGTCAGACGGGCGCTGCATAAGGTTATAATTATGGGCTTTTGGAAATGCGTGATATATATGGCAGTACTTGGTGTGCTGTCGTTCGTTCTCGGTCGGCTCGTACCGAAGGCATGGTTCCATGCCGATAAGTTCCCGTACAGGACCTCTGAGGGCGAGCAGAAAATATTCAAGGCACTGCGCGTAAAAAGCTGGCAAGCTAAAGTTCCGGATATGAGCCGCATATTCAAGCGTATCATGCCCGAGAAAAAGATGACCGCCGAGACCGTCGCGGACGTGCCCCGTATGCTCGAGGAGACCTGTGTTGCAGAGCTTACTCATGCGCTGCTCTCTGTCCTCGGACTTGCAATGCTGTGGATATGGCCGGGTGTCGGCGGAATAATAGTCACGGCAGTTTATATTCTGCTTGGCAACGTCCCATTTATTATTATCCAAAGATACAACAGACCAAGGCTGCAGAGGCTTTACGCCATGCAGCAGCGCAAACGCGAAAGGAGAAGCGTCTGATGCGTACCCTTATATTAAGCTGCAACACCGGCGCCGGGCATAATTCCTGCGCCAAGGCCGTTCAGGAGACCTTCGCCGCCCACGGCGAGGTCTGCGATATAACCGATGCACTGCAATTTATCTCTGAGCGCGCCTCGCAGTTTATTTCAAACTGGCACACTCGCATATACCTTCACGCTCCGCGGCTTTTCAAGGTCGGCTATCAGGGCGCGGAGAATCATGACTCGCTGTTCTGCGAAGGGACAGGGATATATAAGTTCTTGACTTCCGGTGCCGACAGGTTGTATGATTATATAGTCGAGGGCGGTTATGACAATATTATCTGCACGCATGTATTTCCCGCGCTTGCGATCACCGAGCTTCTGGAACGTCACCCGGATATGCATATGACGACCAGCTTCATATCAACGGACTATACCTGCTCACCCAGCGTTTCCGACTCCTCTCTCGACTGGTACTTCATCCCCGCAGAGTCGCTGACGGATGAGTTTGACCGCTGCGGTGTCCCAAGGGAGAAGCTCGTCGCCAGCGGTCTGCCCGCGAAGCGCGCCTTTTATTCAAGACCCGATAAGGCCGAAGCCAAGCGTGCACTCAGGATCGACGAAAGCCAGCGCCATCTGCTGATGATGTGCGGCAGTATGGGCTGCGGCCCTATCCGCGATCTCACCGAGCTTCTATGCGGCAGTGTAGCCGAAAATCAGACTCTGACCATCGTGTGCGGTTCAAACAAGGAGCTTTACGAAAAGCTTAATAAAAGATTTGGTAACGTACCTCGGGTGCATATAATGGGTGTTGTTGCCGATATGCCTCCGCTCATGCAGTCTGCCGACCTGTTTCTTACGAAGCCCGGCGGACTGAGCAGCACAGAGGCCGCCGCTGCCGGTGTGCCGATGGTGCTCATTGACGCGGTCGCTGGCTGCGAGGAGCACAATCTTGCATTCTTCCTCGCGCTCGGCGCGGCAGTCACTGCCGATACGCCGGAGGAGCTCGCCGAAACAGCATTGTCGCTGTTGTCAGACGAGAAACGGCTCTCCGAGATGTCCGCCGCGCTTCCGTCCGTCGGTGAGATACCGGCCGAAAAAATTTATGCGCATTTGCTCCGCTGCGCCGAAAAGCGGAGTGCGGAGAAATATGCTTGAAACAGATCTGCGCAGGTTCCGCTTCAGCAGGCTTAACGACGAATTCAGCCATTTGAAGCTGCTGCTGTTCTGGCCCGTGTTCGGGCTGTTCTTCACCTTTGTCGAGCGTTTTTACAATGTTGATTCCTACTACAGTATGCACTGCGGGCTGGACGATATAATACCGTTCTGCGAGTGGTTCCTTATTCCGTACCTGTTCTGGTTCGTTTACCTTATCGGGACTCTTGTTTACACGTTTTTCTGTGACGTGTACGCGTTCCGGCGGATGATGCTTTTCATCATCCTTACATATTCAGTCACTATGCTGATATATCTTGTGTTCCCCACCTGTCAGGATCTGCGTCCGACTGAGTTTGAACGGGATAATATCTTGACACGCTTCATCGCGTGGTTCTACAAATTTGATACGAACACAAATGTCTGCCCGTCAATACACGTCCTCGGTTCTGTTGCCGCTATGCTCGGGCTGTTCGATTGCAGACGGCTGCAAAAAGCGTGGCTCAAGTCACTCTTCGCCGTATTGTGCCTATTGATATGCATATCTACCGTGTTCATGAAGCAGCATTCTGTGCTGGACGTTCTGGCGGCTCTGCCGCTTTGTGCAATAGCTTATCCGATCTGCTACCGCGGAAAAAGGCGCGAAAAAATCGCCGCAGCTCAATTATGATTGAGCCGCGGCGATTTTTTATTTACTCTTTATGAAGTATTCACGCGCCGTCTCTGCATCCAGCTTGATCTGCTCGGAAAGTTCTTCAAAATCGGCAAACTTTCTTTCCGGCCTGATGAATGAATAGAAATCCACACGTGCCTGCCGGCCGTATAGGTTGCCGCTGTAGTCGAGCAGAAAGCTTTCTACGCTGACACGATTGTCATCACTCACGGTCGGTCGGACGCCCACATTCGTCACCGCAACATAATTTGTGCCGCCCTCGAGATAGACCCGTGTCGCATACACTCCGTGTCTAGGGACCAGCACCCCCTCCGGGAAAAACATATTTATCGTCGGAGTCCCCATTTTTGTGCCCAGATGATAGCCGGAATGAACAGTATCCGCAAGCGAATGAGGATGGCCCAGCAGCCGGTTTGCCTGCTCAATGTCACCGTTTGCGATAAGTTCACGGATGTAAGTAGAACTGACCACTCGGC
>CAKTNU010000020.1 GCA_934589325.1 uncultured Oscillospiraceae bacterium
GCGGCGCACAGGAAAAGGACTATGTAGAAGCCCTTACCCGTGAAAAATCCCTCCAGCTTCTTGCCGGAGCTGTTGCTGCTCATAGTCTCAACCTCCGTTGTAAAAATAGGTTTACGTCCCTATTCTTGCCTGCAAACGGAGAATATATACGCGCAGTGCGCCGGGAAATAAAAAAACACGGAGTTTTCATCCGTGTTTTTCAGCATTAAACAATAACGGCAGTACATCCTCATCCAATATCTCGCCTGTGCAGACATAATTCGTCGGCCCGGTGAGATAAATGTCTCTCACTGCCCCGTCTACGACGCTGAGTGAAGTGTGCAGTTTGCCGCCTGGCATCGAAACGTCAAACTCGTCCCCGCTCCGGCCGAGCAGACGCAGCGCCACGGCTATCGAGCCGCAGCCTGTGCCGCAGGCCAGCGTAAGATCCTCTACTCCGCGCTCATAGGTCACAGCTTTCACGCTGCCGGTGCCTGTCTCCTTCACAAAGCTGACGTTCGCCCCACGCGGGAACTCCGGTGCGTACCTCAGCGCCCTGCCAAGCGAACGAAGTTCGTCCCTGTCCCGCTCGTCATGATCCGGCAGGCACAGTATGGCGTGAGGTATGCCCGGATTGCCAAGCTCGACATAGGCACAGTCATACTTCTCTCCGCCAACATTTACGATGCGGTGCAGATCGACGACGCTCGGATCATTCAGCCGTATCCTATAAAGCCGCTCCGACACGCGCTGCCCCACAACGAGGCCCGCCGTCGTCTCAATACGCTGCGTTTCTCCGGCAAGTCCGTTCTCATAACCGTAGCGGGCAATGCAGCGTGCGCCGTTGCCGCACATCTCGCCCGTGCTGCCGTCGGAGTTGAAAAACAGCATTCTGTAGTCCCCGCCATGCTCCGGTCGGGCGACGACCATCAGACCGTCCGCCCCGACTGATATATGCTGTGCACAGAGCCCCGCCGCGAGACGCGGCAGGAGCTCTGTTGGGATAGCGCCGTCCATATTGTTTATAATAATGAAGTCGTTTCCGGCTCCGTGCATTTTGGCAAACTTCATGCGTCAGCCCCACATAGCGGTCAGCATCGGGATTATCTGCTTTTTGCGCGACATGACCTTAGGCAGGAACATATGCTTATCCTTCGGTACAGCCGAAAACGCTTCCTGCATCACATCGTCGCTTCCGACATAAAACAAATGTGATCCATCGAGCAGAACATCGGTTATCATAAGTATCACAAGGTCAAGAGAATTTTGATGCTTCACCTTTTCCATCGTGGCAAGAAATTCATCCTTCCGCTCCACCAGCCGCGAAGAATCGACACAGGTTATCTGCCCGACACCGATGGTCTGTCCGGAGATATGGAACTCCTTGTAGTCCGTCATCAGCAGCTCCTCTGCACTCTTGCCGTCCGAGGTTGAGGAGAACAGCTCGCGTCCCAGGTCCTTCAGCGATATGCGGGCAATTCGCGCAAGGCGCTCCGCCATAGCGATATCCTTCTTGGTGCATGTCGGAGACTTGAACATCACGGTGTCGGACAGTATGGCCGCAGCCATGAGTCCCGCCATCTTAGGCGACGGTGTAACGCCGTGCTCCTGATACATGGCGGTGATGATCGTATTCGTGCTGCCCACCGGCTCATTGCGGACAGAAATGGGCTGCCCGGTCTGTATGTCGGCGAGGCGGTGATGGTCGATGATCTCCAGTATCTCGACCTGATCCAGGCCGTGGACGGACTGCGACGCCTCGTTATGGTCGACGAGGACGACCCGTTTGCGCTTCGGCCGCAGCAGGTGGAAGCGCGACAGCGTACCGACGACATGGTCGTTCTCGTCCAGCACAGGATAGCAGCGGTAGCGGCTCTTGAGCATTATTTCGCGGACATCGTCAAGGTAGTCCGTCAGATGGAAGCAGATTATATCTCCGGTCTTGCTGACATGCTCGACCGGCATAGCCTGAAATATCAGGCGTTCAGCGCGTCTGGCGTCCAGCGGAGTGGAAATTATGCAGGTATCGCCTTCATAATCCGTGAGCTTTGAATCAACGTCCGCCTGACAAATTATCAGGCAGCGCACGCCGGACTTCAGCGCGGCCTCAATAACGTCGGGCTGATCTCCACAGATCACGATGCTGTCCGGCTCAGTCAGCTGCGGGTTGCCGTAGGTCTGCGGCAGGGCGAGCACGACCTCTCCGGACACGGTCTCCGGGCTGCTGCCGAACTCGTTGACCAGCTGACCCTCGAGAACGCTCAAAAGATTGAACAGCGGCAGCTCATCGATATGACTGTCATAGATGGTCTGCATATCGTACGACGCGATATCACCCGCCGAAAGCATCCCGTGCAGCGTACCGTCCTCCCGGACTATCGGTATCGTCGCTATCTTTCCCTCGCGCATGATACGCCATGCGAGATCCATAGCCACACCGCAGTTGAGCTCCGGCGGCCGGTCGTACTCGATGTCGGATATCTGTGTGCGCATGGTCTTGACGAACATCGGCACCTCAAAGCCGAAGCGGTCAAGCATGGAGCGCGTTTCGTCGTTTATCGCGCCTATCCTGATGGCCTTGTATTCGCGGTCGCCGAGTGCATTGCGGAGATTGGCATATGCCATGGCAGCGACTATCGCGTCAGTGTCCGGGTTGCGGTGCCCGGTAACATAGATATCATTCAATGGGAAATACCCCCTTTTTATACGATTATAGGTGATATCAGGCATAATTTCAAGGAAAAAATGCCGTTTTCAGAAATCTTAGCGGCTTTTAACAGAAAATTTCCCGTTTACGCGTCTCTATTGGAAAGATGCACAAGGTGAGATTATGGCTTGTTAAAATGCACTGGGCTATGATAGAATATAAAAAACGCAGAATTTGACGAAAACGAGGTGCGACAATGAAGAAAAAGCTGACACGTATCCTTGCGATGCTGCTGGCGCTGCTGATGCTCAGCGGCTGCTCCTCCGCGCTTATCGACAGATACATGGGCGACCTGACCCGCCGTCTGACGCGCAATTACCTGAGCGGAAGCAGCAATATCGTCCCGTTTGACGAGATGGAGTACGTCCGCCCCGACCTCAGCACGATAGAGGCCGACTTCAAGGCCGTGACTGACGCTGTTGATTCCGGTGCGGATTACGACGAGGTCACCTCCCTGCTTGATACGTGCTACGCGAATTACTACGATTTTGACACGATGTACAGCATTGCCGAGATCCGCTCCTGTCAGGACGTGTACGATACGTACTACGCCGGAGAATACAGTTGGTGCGGCGAGAATTTTTCCGTCGTCCAGCAGCAGTTTGAAGATGTGCTTTACACCTGTGCCGCATCCGATCTCGCCGGCGAGTTGGAGGAGAACTATTTCTGGGACGGCTTTACAGACGATTATGCCGATGTCGGGGATTCTTACTATAACTCCGCAACGGTCGCGCTGATGCAGCGTGAAAGCTCGCTTCTGGCCGAATACCGCGCTCTCGCGGCGGATTCCGCCGCGGAGATGGCTGAGATTGCCGCCAAGGGCAGCGTCGGCAGCTATCTGCTGACCTGCCAGACCTACGAAAAATATAACGAGGACTTTGCCCGGATATACATTGAACTGGTCCGCGTCCGGCAGGAATTGGCCGCGCAGTTTGGGATAAGCTACGAGCAGATGCAGTATGCCTATTATTTTGAGCGTGATTACACGCCCGAGCAGGCAGCGGCATACATTGCCGACATACGCGAATACATGGTGCCGGTATATGAGGAAATAATGGCCGACGACCCGTATTCCGACGTGTATTACAACTATCTGAGCGAAAAGCAGCTGCTCAAGGTGTTGGACGGTGTGACGGAGCTTATGGGCGGTGATATCCGGGCAGCCTATGATTTCATGACGCAGTACCGGCTGTACGACGTGTCCGCCAGCGACAGCAAGGCGGCGATGTCTTTCCAGATCTACATTTCAAACTATGACGCGCCGTTTCTGTTCGTCGATGCCTATGGCGACACGGAGGATATTCTGACCGTCTCTCATGAGTTCGGCCACTACACAGATGCATTCGTAAATTATAATGCATCCTTGACCGTAGATATGTCCGAGTGCTACTCGCAGGCCATGGAATACCTTGCGCTCGGCTATTACGACGAGGTCATGAACAGCCGCGAGGCCGACAATCTGCGCCGCATGAAGCTGCTTGACACGCTGGATCTGTATGTGCAGCAGGCATCATTCGCGGAGTTTGAAAGCACAGTCTACTCTATGGATCCGGACGAGCTGTCAGCAGAGTTTTTGAATGAGCTGTCGCTTCAGCTTGCCCGCGACTATGGCTACTGCGATGAAAGCAGGGTGAAATATTATGCGATGAGCTGGTCGGATATCTCGCATTTCTTTGATTATCCGTTCTATATCATCACCTATCCCGTCTCCAACGACATTGCCATGCAGATATACGAGCTTGCCCAGCAGGGCAGTGAGGCAGGGCTTGAGAAATATACGGAGCTTCTCAGCCGCGAGTACACGGGCTTCCTTGATAACATCGAGTCTGCCGGCTTTGTAAGCCCATTTGAGCCGAGACGCATAGAGCAGGTCGCCGCCGACATGCGTCAGCTCATGGAGGAGTCCAAGGCCGCGTGATCGCTGACATGAGTCCGGCCTTGACTCCGATCGGCAAGGGAATTAAAGTCTGTAAAACCTCTGTTCAAATGAACAGAGGTTTTATTTTTTATCTTTTGCTTCTCAGCATTGAGAACGGATCGGAGCCGTTGCCGGAAAGGGTAGTGAAGCTGAGACTCGTGTCGACATGGTCCGCCATAGACTCACGGGCAAGCTCCGGCAGTCTCATCCTTATCGCGGAAACGACAGCGGTATGGTGATACTTCATGCTCGGCATCCACGGGTTCGACTCGTTTCCGCTGCGGCCGATGAACTCCAGCATTGACGACTGATACATCGTCAGCTTCGGGAGCAGGATGTTGTAGCTCTGGATTATATATGGGTTGCCGCAGGAGTCGATTATCATGCGGTGGAAGGGCATGTCGGTGTCCTTCATGCCGCGGATGTCACGGCGGATGACGCTGTCCTTGAAGGCGTCAGCCAGCATACTGAGCTCGCGCACGGTCGCATCGTCCGCAGTATGCGCGCAGAGAGCCGCCGCCTCGCACTCGATAGCACTGCGGACGCGGTAGAGATTTATCATATCCGGAAGGCTGAGGTCAAGCACAAAATTTCCGCTCTGGCCGGGATGAGATATCACGAAGCCGACCTCGGCGAGCTTGCCGATTGCCTCTGCTACAGGTGTACGGGAAATGCCGAGCGATGCCGCTATCTGGTTGACATTCAGCTTTGAGCCGGGAGTGATGCGAAGCTCGACGATATCATCGTACAGCAGCTTCGTGACCAGATCGCGCAGCTTAGCATCGGGGTTCGCGGCAATGTATTCTTTGAGTCTGTATTGATCCATAAACGCAGCCTCCAAGAGCAATATCGTGAATAACGCGATTATTATACTGTATTCACGTGCATTTTACAAGTATTTAGCGCTAAGTAGTTCTTTTGTCAATCACGGTGCAGAGCCTCGCGCCTGCTGTACCGGTGATCCGGCAGCAAAAATCCCCTGTGACAGGTCACAGGGGATTTTTGCTGGGGTCGGATCTCTTAAGGAGCCTTTTTTGCCGTGAGTGAGGTTTGTGTTCGGCGGTAGGTCTCCGTGTACTTTCTCAATTTTTTTGCCAGCTTCGGGCTTATCGCGTCCGGCAGCATGCGCCAGCCCCAGTTGCCGCACTGAGTGCCGGGAGTGTTCATGCGGCACTCGCCGCCAAGCTCCAGTACGTCCTGCATCTGCATTACGAAAAGGTTGGACGCCGTGCCCATGCCGGTGCGGATAAGTCCCCAGCACCAGCCCTCATCTTCGGTGATGTGCATATAGCGGCCGGCAAAATCGCGGTCTGCTCTGCCGATACCTTCGAGCCAGCCATGGACCGTCTCATTGTCGTGCGTGCCGATATAGCAGACGCTGTTCGGCTCGCAGCGGTATGGCAGATAGTCCGATTCTCCGTGCGGATCAAAGGCAAACATGAGTATCTTCATGCCGGGCAGCCCGGAATCGGCAAGCAGCTTTCTGACCTCCGGCGTGGTATAGCCGAGATCCTCAGCGATAAGACGCAGATCGTGGAACCAGCCGAGCAGTACGCCGACAAGGTCCATGCCAGGACCCGGGCGCCAGCGGCCGTTCTTCGCGGTTGTATCGCCATATGGCACTGCCCAGTAGCTTTCAAAGCCGCGGAAATGGTCTATGCGAATGATATCATACAGCTTCTTTGCGCCGTCAATACGGCGTATCCACCAGCCGTAACCGTCAGCCTTCATCGCATCCCAATCATACAGGGGATTGCCCCAGAGCTGCCCTTCGTCCGTGAAATCATCCGGCGGGACTCCGGCAACCTCGACCGGGACATTGTCCTCGTCCAGCTGGAAGAAGCGTGACTCGCTCCAGACGTCGGCTGAGTCGAGTGCGACATATATCGGAACATCTCCGATGAACTCCACGCCCTGCTCATGCGCATAATCGCGCAGCGAATTCCACTGGCGGAAGAACATGCACTGCATGAACACCTGAAAGTCTATCTCGCCGCGAAGCTCCTCACGGTATCTCTCTACCGCTTCGGCCTCATGCTTGCGGATGTCCTCTTCAGGCCATTCCGTCCAGCTTACCATGTTGAAATGTGCCTTGAGCGCCATGAACAGTGCGTAGTTCTCTACCCACGCATTGTCGCGGCGGAATTGCTCAAGCTCGGCAGCATATTTCTTTGCACCGCGCCTGTAGGCAATGCGCAGCACCTCAAAGCGGTGCTGATATATCTTACCATAATCGACCTTTGCTGGATCGCTCCCCCAGTCGATATCCGTAAACTCGGCCGTTTTCAGCAGCCTGTCCCTGACGAGCATGTCAAGGTCTATAAGATACGGATTCCCGGCAAAGGTCGAGAAGGATGAATACGGACTGTCACCGTAGCTCGTCGGGCAGAGCGGCAGGAGCTGCCAGTACTTCTGCCCCGAGTCACGGAGAAAATCTACAAATTTATATGCGCTCCTGCCCATAGTCCCGATGCCGTACCTTGACGGCAGAGAGCTCATGGCCATGAGGATACCGCTGCTGCGGTCCATAAGAATCACTCGCTTTTTATATAGTATATAGCGCGGGTCTGTATCAGCCCTTGACGGCGCCGGCGGCGACGCCCTTGATGATATACTTCTGGCAGCTCAGATAGAACACGATGACCGGGATGATGCTGAGGCTTATCAGCGCCATCGTAGCGCCGAGATCCACGGTGCCGTAGCTGCCCTTGAGGAACTGGATATGCACGGGTATGGTGTAGTACTTCGTGCGGTCGAGCACGAGGTAGGGCAGGAGATAGTCGTTCCATATCCACATTATTTCGAGTATGCCGATGGATATCATAGTCGGGCGCAGCATCGGCACCACGACGGAGAAGAAGGTCCTAAGCGGGCCGCAGCCGTCTATAGCGGCAGCTTCCTCTATCTCAAGCGGTATGCTCTTGACAAATCCCGTAAACATAAACACCGCAAGTCCCGCGCCGAAGCCGAGGTAAATGATCGGTATCGTCCACGGAGTGTTGAGCTTGAGGGTATCCGCAGTCTTGGAAAGAGTGAACATGACCATCTGGAACGGGACGACCATCGAAAAAACGCAGGCATAGTAAACTATGCGGCAGAACAGCGAGTCGACTCTTGCAATGTACCATGCAGCCATCGAGGTAAACAGCAGTATCAGCGCTGTCGACGCAACGGTTATAAACACGCTGTAGAACGCGGATTTTGCAAAGGGATAGTTGCCGAAGGTCACACCCTTGATGTAATTCGAGAAGCCCGCGGCACTCTCTCCGGTCGGCCAGGAGAAGGTGTCGGTCTTGACAAAGGTATTGAGCTTGAAAGAGTTGAGGAACACAAAGAACACCGGCAGCACATAGAGTATGCATATGACCGCAAAAACGATCGTCAGCGTCTTTTTTACGTGCCTTTCGCGGCTGAGCGAATTGTTTTTCATCACTGCTGTACCTCCCTCTTATGAGTTGCACGGAGCTGGATAAGGCCGATAGCCGCAACGAGGATAAAGAACAGCACCGCCTTGGCCTGCGCAGTTCCGCGGGCGTTGACATTCTGCCCGTAGAAGGTGTTGTATATATTCAGGGCAAGCATCTCGGTCGTATGCACGGTACTGCCGTCAAGATTGATGATATACGGCTGGCCGCCGGTCAGGGCGAGGTTCTGGTCAAAGAGCTTGAAGCCGTTCGTCAGCGTAAGGAAGGTGCAGATCGTTATGGAGGGCATTACGTTCGGTATCGTTATTTTCCACAGCGTCTGCCACTTGTTTGCACCGTCTATCTTTGCCGCCTCGAGCATATCCTCCGGCACGGCCTGCAGTCCGGCGATATAAATTATCATCATATAGCCTATCTGCTGCCAGCACATCAGGATTATCAGGCCCCAGAAGCCCCAGTTTTTGTCCAGCAGTATGCCGGTACCGTAGCGGCTCAGTACGCCGTCGAAGATCATGCTCCAGATGTACCCCAGCACTATGCCGCCTATAAGGTTCGGCATGAAGAACACGGTGCGGAACAGGTTGGAGCCCTTGATGCCCTGCGTCAGTGCATATGCCACCGCGAAAGCCAGCACATTTATCAGCGCCAGCGACACGAGGGCAAACAGCGCCGTGTACCAGAACGAATAGCGGAAGCTGCCGTCAGCCAGCGCCTTGGCGTAGTTTGAAAGGCCGACCCATGTCCAGTTGCTGGTGGTCTTGAACTTGCAGAAGGACAGGAACAGTCCCTTACAAAACGGATATACGAAGCCTATGCAGAATGCCGCCGTCATCGGCAGCAGGAACAGTGGGAACCACCGCTGTATCGGCCTGCGCAGCAGGCGGCTGTTGACCGCCGAGCCGTCGCGTTTATGCTTCATCGCTTTTCAACTCCCTGTAGTTTGATTGAATGTCCGTACCCGGCACCTCATGCAGCGCCGTGCGCGATATATATTGATTGGGAGCACACCGGCAGTGAGCGGTATGGCCTGCAGGGTGATCGGCGATCCTGCCGTCATTTCAAAACGGAGCGAGCGGATGCTCGCTCCGTTTCGGAAACTTTGCTTATTTACTTATTTCAGCATCAGCCGTTTGCGGCCTTGTACTGAACGGCCCAGCCGTCAACGAAAGCGGTCTTGACCAGCTCCCAGTTGGCGTCGGTCTGATCTGCGTCGTACTGGTTCATAGCGGAAACCAGAGCGGCACGGTAGTCATTGACATTGGGCTGGAAGTTGGTGACCCAAGGCATGACGTAGTTGCCGGCAGCGGAGTAAGCGTTAGCATTGGCAAGGAAGGGGTTGGTGGACTCGGCAGCCTGCTTGTAAGGCATAACGCCGAAGGAGTCAACGAGCATACGGGAAGCTTCCGCATCGGTGACCATCCAGTACATGAAGTCGAGAGTCGCCTGGATCGCATCGGGATCGGCATTGGCATTGACTGCCCAGCAGTTCTCGGTGCCGCAGTTCAGGCCGGCCTTCTCCTCGCCCTCAACACCGCAGTAGTACGGTATCATGGTGAGATCCTCGGCCTTCATGCCCTTCTCCTGCAGGCTGGACCACTCCCAGTTGCCCTGAGAATAGAACACTGCCTTGCCGGATGCGAACTCGCCGTTTGCATCCAGACCGCCTGCTGCAAGAGCGGCAGGATCAGTTGCGCTGTTGTTGATGTAGAGATCCCACAGGTTCTTGTAGTTCTCCATGTAGGTGCCCTTGATCTCTGCGGGGCAGGTCTTCCATGCATCGGGATCGTCAACGGACTCATAGTAGTACTCGAGGTTTGCGAGGTGGCCGGTGAAGCGCCAGCTGGAGTCGTCGCTCATGGAGGAGGAAGTGAACGCATCGAAGCCGAGCTCGGCTGCACGTGCGTGGATGTCCTCGGCAACAGCCTTGAGGGTCTCGAAGTTGGTGATGTCGCTGATGTCATAGCCGGCTTCCTTAAGCAGAGCCTTGTTGACAATGATGCCGTAGCACTCGTAGCAGTAGCCGATGGATACGAGTCTGCCGTCAGCGTCGTAGAGGTTGTAGGCGTCGGTGGTCAGCTCATTTGCGATGGGGGTGCCGGTCAGGTCGTAGCAGTCATCGCCCCAAGTGTTGACGGCGTTCTGGTTGCCGACGACAAACAGGGTGGGAGCCTGGGACTTATCCATCTCGGCGGTAAGGGTCTCTTCATAGGTGCCGGATGCAGCGGTGACAACGGTCACGGGGACGCCGGTCTTCTCGGTGTACATGGCGGCGATCTTCTGAAGGACCTCGTCGGACTCGGGCTTGAAGTTAAGCCAGTAGACATAGCCCTTCGCAGTATCTGCGGGGGCGCCGGTCTCCTCTGCGGGAGCCTTGCTCTCCTCTGCGGGGGTGTTTGCTGCAGGCTGCGAACCGCATGCGCACAGAGCGAACACCATCACGAGAGCCAGAAGCAGTGCAATGATCTTTTTCATTAGTTTGCAATCTCCTTACTTTAATATTCCCTCGTATCGGGGGTGGTATCTTCATGCCTTGCGGCAGGAAAATCAAAGTTTTCTGACGGATGCGCCGTCGCGCAGGCTCGCCTCAAGGCGCACATGCCGTGTTGCGGCGCCGTCTTCAAGTATTGCGAGCAGGATGCGCACGCTCTCGCGCCCCATCTCCTCGCCGGGCTGTATCATCGTGGTGAGCGTCGGCGTTATATATTCCGACACGCGCAGTCCGTCTATCGCGATCACGGATACATCCTCCGGGACACGCAGTCCTCTGTCCCCAAGCGCCTTCATCGCGGCAATGCCGGTAGTGTCCGACAAGGTGAACACGGCGGTGAAATCCGCGCCGCGGTCTATCAGCCGGCACATACCGTCGTAGGTCTCCGGCATTTCAAAGCAGCCTCCTGTCTCCATCACAAGCATCGGGTCAAACTCTATCCCATGATCGCGCAGTGCGGCGCAGTAGCCATTGTATCTCAGTTCGCTTATCGAGCGGTCACTGCAGCTCGGAACGAGGGCGGCGATGCGCCTGTGCCCCAGGCTTATCAGCCGCTCGACCGCACGGTATGCTGTCAGATGGTCGTCTATCGAGACGGAGGAATAATCCCTGTCGCGCAGGGAGCCGAAGCAGTTTGTATAAGAGCAGCATACATAAGGAACTCCGATGAGCGCAAGCTCCGCGGGGGTGTAATCAAAGCGCCCGCCGAGGAAGATGAGCCCCTTCAGCTTTTTCTCCCGCTCAAGTATCGCACCTGCCTTGACCTCGTCCGCATCGGAATTTATCTGGTGGAGCACCATGGTGTAGCCGTTGTGCTCTATTTCTGCGGACACTGTCTTGAGCATCTCGGAAAAGAACAGGTTCCCCGTGCCGCGGACAACGACTCCTATGTTGTCCGACTGGCTGCGCACAAGGTCACGTGCGCTGTTGTTCGGTATATATCCGTTAGCCTCGACCGCCGACAGAACTCTGCGGCGCACCTCGTCGCTGACGTCGGGGCGGTTGTTCAGGACCCGCGACACCGTACTCACGCTGACGCCGCAGGCTTTCGCGATGTCTTTTATCGTCACTTCGCCGTTGTTCCCCCAAATATACCGAAAATTGCTCGGAAATCGTTTCCGGTATCGTTACCGGTAACGTTTCCAGAACCTTGTATAATAAATATAACAATATGCTGAAAGAAAGTCAACAGAATCGCGCCGAGGCTGCAAAACTTTGGAGCTTTGGCCAAATTCCATTGTGATTTTTTGACCAATATCACAACAGCAATTTGAAGTGCTGAATAAAAATCTCCCCCGTGTCCCGGAATTTCTCGGAACACGAGGGAGTTTCGACCTTTTATACCTCGGCTGGAGCTTCCTCCACCGGGGTCTCTTTCCTTGTTTTTGCCATAAGATCGGTGCAGACCGCCGCAACAAAGCACAGCGTGAGTCCGGCAGCAAAGGCAAGCGCACCGTCTGCCGGGCAGTGAGTGTGCCAAAGTATGCCGCAGATTAGCGCCGCGACCGCGGCCACACCTGCGAGTATCGCCGCCGCACCGCTGCTCTTCGGCGACTGCCACAGCAGCAGCGCCGCAAGCGCCAATACCACCGTGGACGAGAGGGCTACGGTAAGTATATTCGCCCAGCGTGCTTCGTCACGCGCCGCCTTTATCTGCGCGGAGAAGTAGTCCTCCGCCGCATCGCACAGCTCCGCATAGGTCGCGGTGCTGCCGGACAGCTTCTTGACGTTTTCGTCCGCCATCAGCAGCTTCATTCCCGCTTCGAGCCTCTCTTTATCGTCGGAGTAGGCATCAAGCGCATTCAGGTCCTCCTGCAGCTTCTCTCTGGCTGCGGCAAGCTGATCACGCCCTGCCTGCAGCTGCTTTCCTGCCTCGTCGAGCCGTGCGTAGCCCGCGTCCAGTTCCGCCTTACCTGCGGCAAGCTGTTCCTCAGCCTCGGCCAGCCGCGCATAGCCCGCGTCCAGCTCCGCCTTGCCAGCCGCAAGCTCCGCCTCCGCCGCCTCTATCTGTGCCGCGCCCTCGGCAATCTGCTGCTGACCGGCCTCGTACTCCGCAATGATACCGGACAGCGAGTACCCCGTACCGCCAAGCTCCGTTTCAAACGCGATACGAGCCGCGTCGAGCCGAACCTTTATCGCCAGTGCACGCAGTGTATCTCCGTCTGCAACGGCCGCGTCATACTCGGCCTGAAGGCTCTGATAATCGTTGTAAAGCGGGAGTATCCTGTCATATACGGGCTTTATGGCGTTCAGCTTGGCCTCACCCTCGGCATACTGCCGCTTGGCATCGGCAAGCTGTTCCTGACCCGCATCATATCTGGCCTGCCCTTCTTCGAGCTGCTGCTTTCCTGCCTCGTATTCGGCAAGTGCCGCGTCGTACTGCGCCTGCCCCGCCTCAAGCTGCGCCTTGCCGTCGGCATACTGCGCTTCGCCGTTGGCAAGCATCCCGCCTCCGACCGTATCGGTCACGAGGCTTTCGGCAAAGCTGTATCGCAGATCGTCATATCGCGTCTGCTCCATGCTCAGCTCCTCGGCAAGCTTGTGCAGGGACTCTGTGGTTTTCAGAAGCTGCTTGTTCTCATTCACAGCGTCGTCGCTTTGGCTGCGTACACGCGCCCCGCAGACCGGCGCCGCGGCAAGCGCGAATATGCAGGCCGCCGCCATAAGTCCGTTGAACACGAGCTTTGCCGTGCGGCGCGGATCTTTGATATGCAGCCCGCGCAGCTTCAGCGTCGTCGCCTGCACAAATCCGTCGCCCAGCAGCAGAAGCTGAGGCAGGACAAAGTTGACAAGCACTATCGTGATTATAGTGCCGATACCGACATACTGCCCGATGCCGGCAATTACGACCTGCGACACACGGTCGCCTATGACAAGACCCGCAATGACCATCATCGTGCCGGAGGTTATGACCGTCGGGAACGAGAAATTCAGTGTATCGATTATCGCGTCGCGACGCGGCATTTTGCCGCGCACCTCGTTATAGCGCGAGGAAATGACGATGGCATAGTCGATGTTCGCGCCCATCTGTATCGCGCTGACGATAAGATAGCACATGAAGAACACATAGTCGCCCCGGATGACGGGGATCGAGAAGTTTATCCATATGCTGCCCTGAATTACCAGTATCAGCAGCAGCGGCATACCGAGCGAGCGGAAGGTGAACAGCAGGATCAGCATGACGAGACCGAGCGACAGCAGGCTGACCACCATGTTGTCGTTAACAAAGGTGTCATTGAAATCGCTTGCGGCAACGGCGTTGCCGGTGAAGTAGACGCCCTCCGGATAATACTGAGAGGCGATGAGCCGCGCCCTCTGCAGGAAGTCAAAGGTGTCGTCCCCCTGCATAGGCAGGTCGACATACAGCAGGAATCGGCTGTAATCCACACTCTGCAGCTGCACCGTAGCGACCTCGAGCTGGCTGTACAGCGATTCAATAAGCGCTATCTGCTCCTCGCCGAGCGGCATGGGGCTGTCATTGCGTATATCGTATAAGAACAGGAACAGATCCACCAGCGGCACGCGGTATTCAGT
>CAKTNU010000021.1 GCA_934589325.1 uncultured Oscillospiraceae bacterium
CTTCAAACAGATCCCGGGTTCCGGAACCGGGGGCGCGCAGTATCAGCCGTTCACCAAGCAGCTCCGACAGCCGCACGAACGGCTTTTCGGCAAGGTCGCTGCCGTTTGATATTGCAGCAACGAGATGGTCGGTGTCGAGCAGGATGGAGTTGAAGCCGTCGGCGCAGAAGCTGCCGTCGACGACGGCAATATCTACAGCCCCGGCCTGAAGCATATCGTGCAGTACGCCGCTGCTCTCGGATACGATGGTTATCTGCGTGTCGGCGTGCTCTGCGGCGTAGCGCGTCAGCACCCGCGATATGGCGCTGCACTCCGCGCTCGGCGTAACTCCCGCCACGAGGCGGCGGAAGCTGCGGTCGGTAGAAATTATCTCCTGCTGCATCCGCAGGCACAGCGCGCCGATCTTTTCGGCGAAGGGAATTATCGTCTCGCATATCCGAGTGGGTGTCAGTCTGCTGCCGCTGCGGATGAAAAGCTGCCTGTCGAGGTCGCGTTCAAGCGAATGTATCTGCTTTGAGACGGCCGAGGCGGTCAGACTCATCTCTGCCGCGGCTGCGGCAAAGCTGCCGAGCCGGTATACGGTAAGGAGGCTGTCGTAGCGCTGGTCATAATTCACTTGCGGCTCCATACGGCCTCCTTCTGCCGGGCAAACCGGCTACGCCACAGGTATACCCTCAGCGCGGATTATCTCCTTATGTTCGGTCATAAAATTCATCAGGTCGTTCACGTCTATGCTCTGCGCGGTTTTCAGCGTCAGATCGTAGCACATGAAGCCCTCGGCATCGCGGCTTAGCTCACTGCTGACTACCCGAGCCTTCCATAGGTCAAGCTGCCGCTGAAGCTCGGCGGCAAAATCTTCCCCGCTCGTCACGGTGAACTGTACGCGGCTGGTGCAGAAGGAGTCGGCGCCGACGGTAAAGCGGTGCATGGATATCTGGAACAGCGCTATCAGCAGTGTCACGAACAGCCCGACCCAGTACATTCCGGCGCCGACGGCGAGCCCGATCGCGGCGGTGGCCCAGATGCCGGCGGCCGTGGTCAGCCCCTTTACGGTATTGCCGTTTTTGAATATAACGCCCGCCCCTAAGAAGCTGATGCCGCTGACTGCCTGCGCCGCGACTCGGGCGGGATCTGCGCCGCGAGTTCCATTATAGACCGCGCCTTCGACGGATGTCAGGTCGACAAAGCCGTATTTTGAAACTATCATTATGAGCGCCGCTGCACAGCAGACGATTATGTGCGTGCGTATTCCGGCCTCCTTGAAGCGCTTGCTGCGCTCAAAGCCGATGCAGGCTCCGCACAGGCATGCGGCGAGTATGCGGATAAAAAAGTCGAGATTCTGTACCAGCGGGAACTGACTGTTGAAATATTCGCAGAGTGTCATATCTATCCTCCGTGCGGCACTGCCGCATTATTTTTTTCGCCGTGCTCTGATCAGCAGCAGCTTCGCTTCAAGCGGCAGCGCGGCCTCCTTGTCGGTGAGCAGTGGCTCCGGGGTGAAAATGCTGTCGCCGTTGTGCAGCCCGTACAGTCCGAGCGCGGCGCGCATTGCCGGTGAGGTATATGGATTTTTTCCGTCGTCATACTTCACCGGCAGCGCCCCCCCAAAAAAGTCCGGACGGCCTTGACACAGGCCGCCGTGGATGTTACCATCATATTCGGAAAACGCATAAAGTCAAATTATGTTTCAGACTAAGCTCATAAAATAATCTTATGGTGAATTTGTATGATCGACCAAAAACTCCTCTCGCTCCTCAAGGTAGAGGAGCTTAAAAGCTATACCAAGGCGGCACAGCAGCTGAACATAACTCAACCCGCTGTCAGCCAGCACGTCAAGGCGCTCGAGACCGAGTTGGGGGTACGTATTTTTGAGCGGATAAACGGCCGGATAGTAGTGACAAAGCAGGGTGAAGAGGTCGTGAAGTGCGCGAAAAAGATGCTTGGCCTATACAACAATCTGCGGCAGGACCTGCGGGACAGCCGACGGCTTACGACGCACCTGACCATAGGCGTCACGCATACGGCGGAAAGCAATCCCATTGCCGAGGCGCTGGCCAAGTACTGCGCCGAAAATGAGGGCATAAGCATCAAAATGATTACTGACACTATAAGTAATCTTTATACAATGCTCAACACCTACGAGCTTGACCTCGCAATAGTAGAGGGGCGCATTGCGGATCCGAATATACATTATCTGCTGCTGGATACGGATTATCTGGTGCTTGCCGTCTCTGTCAACCATCCCTTTGCCAAACGCAGCATGGTCACGCTCAACGAGCTGAAGAAGGAGCGCATGATACTGCGCCTGCCCGACTCAAACACGCGAAATCTGTTCGTTGCGCATCTCGAGAGCAACAATATGAACATAAGCGATTTCAATGTCGTGCTTGAGATAGATAACATGGCGACGATAAAGGAGCTGATACGCCGTGATTTCGGCGTGTCGATACTTGCCCGCAGCGTATGTCTTGATGAGCTGAAAAAGGGCAAGATAACCGTTCTGCCGGTCGAGAATCTCAGCATGATGCGTGAGATAAACATCGCTTATCATAACGATTTTACGCAGTTTGACGTGCTGCACGACATTATGAAGGTCTATAATGAGACGCTAAGGATATACACATAAAAAAGTCCCCGGGATACGGAAGCGCTGCTCCGCATCCCGGGGAAAATCAATCTTCAAGTGTGATGAAGTCCCGCAAGCTTTCAAAGCGCTTCTGGCCTATCCCGCTTACGTTCATTATCTCCTCAACGGAGGTGAAGCCGCCATGAGCATCGCGGTACGCGACTATGCGCTGTGCAAGCACATCGCCGATGCCGGGCAGTGCGGTGAGCTCCTCGGCAGTTGCGGTGTTTATGTTCAGAGTTTCGCCGGCCTTCAGCTTGGTCACGGGGCCGGGGTGACCGGACATTATAAGCTCCTCGTCGACCTCGTACTCGGGGAGGATCTCGACCTCTTCGGGCTGATTCAGCTTGACGGAGAACAGGATGACGATGAACAGAAATGTTGCCGAGGTCAGGATAATGAGCACCTTTTTGAAGTTCATTGTATCGGCATCCCCCCGTGAAGATTTCTTAAGGAAAAGTATATGCTCTTTGCTATTGCTTTTCCAGCCGGCAAACTTTATAATAACAATATATTGATACTATATCATATTCCGCGGAAAACGGGAGAACAAAATGAAAAAAATCAAACTTTTTCCTCTGATCCTGCTGCTGTGCATGGCGTTTGTGCTGGCCTCACCCTGCGCATTCGCCATAGACGACCCTAACATTGGCGCCGAGCGTGCCCTGATAGCCGATCTCGACTCTGGACGCATACTTTTCTCGAAAAATGTTGATGCACAGGCGTCGCCGGCGAGCCTGACCAAGATAATGACAGTGCTGCTCGCGGTAGAGGCTATCGAGGACGGCAGCCACAGTGCGGATGAGCTCGTCACGGCGCAGGCGGACTGTCGGGCGGGCATGGACGAGAGCAGCAGTACCGCAAACATTCAGCCCGGCGAGGAGCTGCGGTATATCGACCTGATGTACTGTGCGATGCTTGCCAGCGCGAACGAGGCCTGCAATATCCTCGCCGCATGCATTGACGGCAGTGTTTCGGCTTTTGTGGAGCATATGAACAGCCGTGCCGCGGAGATAGGCTGTACAAATACGCACTTTGCCAATACCAACGGACTGACTGACTCACAGCACTATACTACGGCATATGATCTGTATCTCCTGACCAAGGAGGCGGTCAGCCATCCGATGTTTATGGAGATATGCAACACTAAGACCTATCAGGTCCCCGCTACAAATTCCAGCGCCGAGCGCAGCCTTGCAAACTCCAACGCCCTTATATGCGGTGACAGCATCTACGGCAGTGAGTACCTCTACCAGTACGCCGCCGGCGTCAAGACCGGCTACACCCGCGATGCGGGCTATTGCCTGATATCCACCGCCGAGAAGGACGGAGTCAGAGTCATTGCCGTTATCATGGGCTGCAGCGGCCCGCTGCTGGACGGGACGGAGAAATACTATAATTTCATAAATTCGATAAATGCCTATGACTGGGTATTCGGAAACTTCTCGTATCAGACGGCCGTCAGCGCAGAGAAGAATGTTATGAGTGTAAACGTCAGTATGGCCGAGGGGGACGGAAACGTCCAGCTCCGGCCGCAGAGCGATGTAGAGCTGCTGCTGCCGAATGATGCGGATCTTGACGCGGTGACGCTCCAGACCAGCGTCTATCAGGACAAGCTTGTTGCCCCGCTTGACGCGGGCACAGTGCTTGGCGAAGCGGAGATATTCATTGACGGCGTAAGCTATGGCCGTGTGAAGCTCGTCAACAGCACGCCGGTCAGCATGGCCAAGGGAGAATACCTCAGGTCGCGCCTGAACGAGACCTTCGGCAAGACTTGGGTCAAGGTGCTGATAATCGTGATAGCCGTGCTGCTGATAGGCTACTTCGCGCTGGTCATCCGTTATCGCCGCCTGCGGCAGAAGCATCTGCGTGAGCGCAAGCGTGCCGAGCAGCGCCGCCGCATGGAGCGCGAGCAACGCTACCGCGCCGAAGGCTACCCCGTAGACTACGAACCGACGCAGCGCTTCAGCTCCGGCGACAGAAACTCGCAGAAGAAAAAATAAATATCACCCGAATGACCGGGCCGAGATATAAAAATCCCGCAGGAATGACCTGCGGGATTTGATTTTTAAGTACGATCGTTTATACGGGGAGCTTCGCGGAGATGATACCCATGAGGCTCTTGTCCTTCGGCAGACCGAACATAACAAGGCTCTCGCACTCTTCCATGCTGTCGCTCATGTGCTCGCCGAGCAGGGAGTCCTCACGCCAGTGGTCGGGCTTGAGGCCGATGGCGTCGTGGCCGCAGAGCAGGGTAACGTAACCGCCGTCGTCGGTGCGGAGAGCGGCGGCCTTTATCTTGCCGTACTCAACGCAGTGTGCGGTCTCACGGATGACTGCAACGCGCTTGTCGGTGAAAGCATAGGTGGTCTTTTTGAGCTTGCCGGGTGCGGTGTAGCAGTTGATGGGAGCGAGTGCAGTGATCACTACGATGACTATAATAACGAGCGGGTACAGGGTGGCGTGGTTGGAATTAACGCCGATAACATAGCCGGTGATAAGTGCCGCAGCGATGATGAGGCTGGTAATAAGTTCTCTGAAAAAGCGCTTCTTATAGATTCCCTCCAGCGGCTCGCTGTCTACAGGCTTACCGACCCATAAAACCTTTTCACCCTCATCCAGTTCTCTCATAAGCAGGTTTTCGTGTTCCATAATGTCCTCCTTTATCCTATCCTTGCGAGATGTCTGTGATAATTATTATATCAGGAGGAGCGCTAAGTGTGTGACAAGGAAGCGTGAAGCCGCGTTAACTAGGCGTTAACTATGTGTAAAGTTGGCGTTAAAATCTTTGCGTATTTTTTGACATTCCGACTAAAAAAGCCTGAATTTCCTAAGAAAATTCAGGCTTTTCCGTTAAAATATTAATCCTCTTCGACTACGTTTGCAAGCAGTCTGCCCGCCATGGTCTTTGCACCGAGTACCCAGACCAGGTCACCGTTCTGTATCTGCATATTCACATCGGGCTGAACGATCGGGAGCTTATTGCGCTGAAGGCCGAGGACCATGCAGTCGTAATTGTCCCGCACGCCGCTGTCGCGCACGGTCTTGCCCGCAAGCTCCGAGCTCCGGTCAACGGATATGGCGTAGGAATACAGCGCGTCCGCATCGGCGCTCTCGCCCGCGGTAAACTCGCGCAGGGTGGGCAGCTCCGCCGGGGACGCGATGCCAAGGTCAAGACAGAGATTGCGCAGCTCGGCGGGCTCACCGAGTATGTATATCACGTCGCCGCTATGCAGGACTGCGTCGCCGGAGGGAATGTTGATGCTGCGCTTGCCGCGGACGATTTTTATCACGTTTACGCCGAAGCGCTTTCCCCAGCCGAGCTCCTTGAGCGATCCGCCCTGCTGCTCGTATTTGAAGCTCAGCACATGCAGCCGTTGGTCGAGCCATTCGACCGCCTCGTCAGAGCCGATCCGCTGGAGCTGGCGCTCATTGAAGTTTGCGAGGAAACGTGCCTCGACCGAGAGATAGGCCGACGCAAACCAGCCGGAGCGGTATATCAGCAATACTGCCGCGAGTATCAGCGGCAGCAGCCACAGGCCGTTTATGCCGGATACGGTGTTGGCGGGAATAAAAGCGATGATGACGATAATGAGTACGCGTATCGCAGTCAATGCCATGAGCGGGAGACGGAAGTTGCGGTTTTTGACCCATAGCGCCGTAAACTGCGGAGACTTCATATCCAGCATCGGACGGATGAACATTGCCATACCGACATAGACGACCGCAAGGCGGATGAGCTTTACCAGCCACGGCTCAAGGTTCAGCTCGCTTAAAAACGGCTGCAGGACGAGACTGCCGATGAGCGCGATGCCGAGCATCACCACGCCATAGAAGGCCGTGACCTTGACGTAGCGCCCAAGATACGCTGCCCAGTCGCTGTTTTTCTCCTTGCTCGTCTGCTCTTCGTCGGTGTATCGGGCGAGCTTGTCGGTCAGCTTTGAGGGCAGGACTTTTTCAAGCCATTCGTACAGCTTGTCGGAGCCCTTGATGAACGACGGCGTCGTGAGCGTTGTGATTATCGAGACGGAAACGATTATCGGGTAGATATAGTCCGCGATCACGCCGAGCGACAGACCGAGAGATGCGATTATGAACGCAAATTCGCCTATCTGCGCCAGCGAACAGCCGCAGTGAACGGCATTTTTCAGCGTCTGGCCTGAGAGCAGGACGCCGAGAGAGGAGAATATCAGCTTGCCGACCAGTGTTACAAGCGTGATTATAAGTATTGGAACGATGTACTTTACTATCATCGCCGGGTCGAGCATCATGCCGACGGACAGGAAGAATACCGAGCCGAACAGATCCTTGACGCCGGAGGTCAGATGCTCCACACGCTCCGCGTGTACCGTACCGGCCAGCAGCGAGCCCGCCATAAATGCGCCGAGCGCCGAGGAGAAGCCAAGGGCGTTTGCCAGCAGCACCATGCCGAAGCAGATGCCGAGCGAGCTTACAAGCAGTGTCTCATCGTTCATGAGAGGAGTGGCTTTGTTCATCAGAGTTGGCAGGAGGTATATGCCGAGAATGAGCCACAGCGCGAGGTAAAGCACCAGCAGCGCCAGCTTCATTGCCAGTGCTCCGCCGGAGATGCTTTGGCTGACCGACAGCGTCGAAAGGATTATCATCATGAAGATCCCCGCGATGTCCTCAATGACCAGCGTGCCGAAAACAAGCTGTGCAAAGCTCTGATTCCGAACGCCCAGCTCATCAAAGGCTTTGATGATTATCGTTGTCGAGCTCATCGAGAGCATGCCGCCGAGAAATACGCTGTCCATGATCCCCCAGCCCAGCAGCTGTCCTACACCGAAGCCAATGAGCAGCATGCCGCCGACCTCGGTCAGCGCCGTGATTATTGCCGTGCCGCCGACTTCGGCCAGCTTGTGGAGGTTAAACTCCAGTCCGAGACCGAACATCAGCACTATAACGCCTATTTCGCTCCACGTACTGATGGATGCACTGTCCGCAACGGTAAAAAACCATGGCATATACGGGCCTATCAGGAAGCCCGCGACTATGTAGCCCAAGACGAGAGGCTGCTTTATTTTTTTGAATATGACCGTGACGACTCCGGCCGTCAGCAGCATTATTGCCAGGTCAGATATCAGTTCGGGCAGATGCATCTATAAGTCGTACCTCCTGTACCGTGTTTGTTTATTTTATGCTTGGGTGCCGCCGTGTGAAAGGATCATTCGGTGCCTTCTATCATTCTATAGCCTACGCCGACCTCGGTAAAGATATACTGCGGCTCGGCGGGGTTGGCTTCTATCTTGCGGCGGATATTAGCCATATTGACGCGGAGTATCTGGTTGCTGCCCTTGCTCTGCGGACCCCACAGTTCGCGCATGATAAAGTCATAGGTCAGCACCTTGCCTGCGCACTTGCCGAGCAGTGCGACTATCTTGAATTCATTCTGGGTAAGATGTGCATTTTCGCCGTTGACGAGGACCTGATGCTTGTCATAGTCAATGGTCAGGCCGCCGGCGACGAATTTGCCGGAGCTGGCCAGGCCTTCGTTTGCAAGGCCGGAGCGTGTGTGCCGTATGGCAACGCGGATGCGCGCCAACAGCTCAGCCGCGCCGAAGGGCTTGGTTATGTAATCGTCCGCGCCCTTGTCCAGGGCCTCGACCTTGTCGCGCTCGTATGTGCGCGCCGAGACGACTACTATGGGTATCTGTGTCCACTGGCGGACGGCGCTGATTATGTTCATTCCGTCCATGTCGGGCAGACCGAGGTCAAGGACTACAAGATCCGGGCAGTGTGAGCTTATCATCGAAAACGCCTCGGCGCCGGTGTGCGCGAGTATTACGTCATAGCCGTTCGCCGTCAGAATGGCGCGGATAAAGCCGGATATGCCCTTTTCATCTTCTACTACCAATATTTTATCTTTAATATTCATCCTTTTCCTCTCCTAACCGTAAAGAAAATGTAAATTTTGCGCCGCCGCCCGGCTGATTCTCGGCCCAGATACGGCCGCCGTGTGCCATGGCGATGGTTTTGCATACCATAAGTCCAATGCCCATGTTGCGGGTCTTGTCCACATTACCCCCGCCGAGCTGGAGCGTGCCGTTGAACAGATGCTCAAGCTCACTCTTCGGTATCCCGCGGCCATTGTCGCTGACGGATATCTCCGCAAAGCCGTCAACCTTCCTTGTGCCGATGACTATGCGGGTCGTGCTCTCACCGTGCTGGACGGCGTTGTCCATGAGATTGAGAAGAAGCTGCTCGATGAGCATCGCGTCCATCGGGACAAAGAACAGATCATCCGGGACTGTGACCGAGACCGCGATGTCCGGGTTCTTTTTCCGGAATTTTACCACGACCTCGCTCACGACCTCTTCAAGTACCTCGTCCTCTTTCTTTATCGCGCCCGGCTTGTCATCGCTTATGCGCGTGATGGACAGAAGATTTTCGACCATGCGGCACAGCCAATCGGCATCCTTCTTTGCGTCGTTGAGAAGGTCGGCACGCTGCGCGGCTGTCAGCGCGTCGCCGCTTTCAAGGACGGCGGATATCGCACCGCTTATTGAGGTGAGCGGGGTGCGCAGATCGTGGGATATGGCTCGCAGAAGATTTGCCCGCATCTTCTCCTGCTCGGCCTCGAGCCGTATGCGGTTCTGTTCCTTGACTCGTGACGCCAGCGTCGATACCGCAAAGCCGACGGCAAGCATAGTCACAAAGGTCAGCGGGTAGCCGTAGATTGAGAAATTCAGCTCGGCATACGGGTAGGTAAATGCCCAGTTGACGGCGATAACGCTTGTCGTTGCAGCGAGAAAGCCGTAAAAATATCCGTCCGTCATCAGCGCGATTATCAGCACCATGAGCACGAATATCATCGGCACATGTACGTCCGATGTGCTGACCCGCTGCAGCAGCGCACACACCGCCGCTGCCGAGCCCATCGCGGCGAAGTATATCAGCCAGCCCTTGACGGACATTGGGAAATATTTTTTTAGGAATTTCATTTCTGTGCATCATCCCTTCCTACAGTATTATAGCATACAGCCCGTTAAGCCGGCGTTAAGAAATTAACGCCGATGCAATTTGCATCGGCGTTTTAAGATGAAATGTTCAAAAATTCATAGGGGATATATTACTTGCGTATTCCCAGCGGCAAAAACTTTGCGAAGTGTTTCGCTGTTTAAATGTTCAACGCTATGTTCTCCCCTGCAATGCCGACAAAGGCGCCCTTCGCCGCCTGCGGAGAATCGGCATGGCAGATGAGCCATTTGTTGCGCATCCACAGCAGCCCATCCTCACCGGGGAGAGAGCTGTCGACCGAGTCAAGCGGGGCGTTTGTCCCCTCGGTCAGCACAACGAGGCAGTTGAAGCCGTCCTCACTGATGCGGCACGGCGCGAAATGCAGCACACGGGGGTATATCTCCACCGGCGTATCCGGCGGCAGATAGAAGCCGACTACCCGGCGGCTGTCAAGCACTCGGTCAATGACATCGTCAGGCAGGGCGAGCAGCAGCACGAGACCGGTGGTAGTGAAGTTCACCTCACTGCAGCGGTGATATTCTTCCGCATTGAGCGTGAAGCCGTGGCCGTTGCAGTATCCGGCCTGAACGGGCATGCCGCCGAAAACGGACAGCTTTATCCGTTCCGTCTCGTCAAGCGCCATCAGTGCCGCATCTGATGCTGCATAGCAGTTGCCGCTGTCGGGAATGGGCGCGGCAAGCATCGCGCTTTTCAGCGCGGAAGTATCTCCGAGATCAAGGACCCGGCCGTAGCGGGCAAATTCTGCATCGTGCACGCTGTATATCGGCAGACCGGGGTTCTTTTCGGAAAGAAGAGCAAGAATATCTTTCACATCAGACCTCCAATTTCAAAAAACCTCTCCACCATCAAGAGTCCTGCAGCGGAGTTCTCAAGAGTCTGGTTGTAGCGGCTCTTTTCTATGGGAATATTATGTCCGTAGTCGACACCCTCGCGCATCTCAGCCATGAGCTTGGTGAGATAATAGGGGTTTTCAAACATCCGGCCGTAGAGCACCAGCTTGCCGGGGTCAAGTGTGTAGATGACGCTCTTGAGCGCAGCGGCAAGAGCCGCTATCGCCGTATCAACAAGCTGGGCGACTGCGAGGTCGCCGTTCTGGGCAGCGTTGAACACGTCGTCTATTGTGAGCGAGGAGGCGTCGCGGCCTTTGCAGATGTTCCACAGCACCGGAGTTTTTTCGGGCGAGAGTATCGCACGTGCGCCGTCGAGAATAGCGGTCGGGGAGGCGATGGTCTCCAGACAGCCGCTTTTGCCGCAGGAGCAGGGCTTGCCGCCGCGCTTTATCACGGGGATGTGGCCGATCTCGGCACACTGCTCGCTGCTGCCGCGCCAGATGCGGCCGTTTATCGACAGCGACGCGCCGATACCGTATTCACAGCGCAGGAAAAACTGCGAACTGAGATCCTCATCTCTTGCCTTGAACATCTGGGCTGCAAACAGCGCCCGGACATTGTTGGACATCACGCAGGGCAGGCCGGTGAGCTCCTCGAAGCGGTCGCATATAGGGAAGTCCTTTGTGTCTATCGCGCCGAAGCTGTTCCGCACGACGCGGCCGTCAGGCGAGGTGATGCCGCGTATTGCGATGCCGAGACCGATGATGAGCCCGCGGTCGAGCCGATTTGCCTCCGTAAGCTCTTCCAGCCGCGACGAGAGACGGCGAACAGTCTCCTCCGCAGGGCAGAGCGATTCAAGCGGCAGCTCCTCGGAGAATATCACCGAGCCGTCGAGCCAGACGGCGGAAAGTATCGCCTGACGCAGGTTTATCAGTACGCCGAGCGCACAGCGGGCGCGGGAGTTGAGCTCGACTGTGACCTCGCGCCGCCCGACACCGCCGCTCGGCAGAGGGCTGCCCTCGCAGACCAGCCCCTCGGATATCATTTCACCGACGATTTTTGTTATTGCCGCGGGGGTGAGCTTCGTGCTTTCGGCAAGGCGCTTGCGCGACATGCTGCCGCGCTCGTGCAGAAGCCGCAGAGCGGCACTTCTGTTCGTGCGCTTGATGCCCATCATGTTGTCGCCTTCATATATCATAGCTCAATCCCCAATCTACGCTCAGCCGCCGGGCTGCAGTGCTTTTCTGTTTATCCTGCCGCGCAGCAGGATCAGCACTGCGCCGCACAATACAGTAAATATACCAAGCAGTTTGCGCCGCGTCAACTCTTCATTGAGGAAAAATACCCCGATAAAGCAGCTGACGACCGGCATCAGCAGCAGATACAGCTTTACTACCCAAACCTCGTAGCGTTTGAGGTTGCGGTAGTAAAAGAAATATATCCCCGTCTGCGCAAGCCCGCCGAGGGCCACCATCGCCCACATGAACGGTGTCAGCCTGAATGCCGACGGCGAGACCGCACCGGTCAGCGCGGCCGTGCTGCCGAAGAGCAGCAGCACAACAAAATTATTATAGTAAGATATCGTGTCCGCGTCCTCGTGGTATTTCTCCTGCGCATTTTTGATGATGAACGCATTCACGGTGACGCACATTGCGCTGAGAATGAAGAAAAGATCCGTCGGATTCAGCCGCATACCGCGGAAATCGACGCCGAGAACGAGCAGAACGCCGCCTATCATGACCAGTGTACCCAGCCAGTCGGACGCGAAGAGCTTCTTGCGGTAGATCACCACTGTTGCGAGATTTACCATCAGCACGTCGGTTTTCAAAAGGGCTGTGCCGGTGCTCAGGGAGCCGCCGGCATAGCCCAGGTTTGCAAACAGGTCGAGCAGAAACCCAAACACGCCTATCGCGATAAGCGTGATGAGCTGCTTTTTGCCCTGCCGCAGCAGCGCACCGAAGGTGTGATCCTCATACAGCTGCACGGTCAGGAATATCAGCGCCGCGAGGCGCAGCAGCATGCCGGAGAGGGCGGCGGAACCGGTCGCATCTACAAGCAGCTTTGAAACCGTGTAGTATATCGACCATGACAGCACCATGCCGCCTATCATCAGGCCGCTTTTCAGCTTAGAACTCATTTCAGCGCTTCAAACATTGCCCGCAACGCGGCCTCGTCCATGTGGACGGGGTTGTTTTTCATCAGCGGATGTGCAGCACAGTCGCGGCAGAGCTTGTCGAGATCCACCTCGCCCAGCTCGCTGAGCCGTGTGCGCAGTCCGCCGAGCTTTTTGAGCTCTGCGATGCGCTGTGCCAGCTCCTCCGTACCGCTCAGGCCGACCTTGCGGCACAGCGCCTCAAGCTGTTCGTCGGCATTGATGCGCACGAGGCTGTCCAGCGTGAAAGCACAGGCCTCGCCGTGCGGCAGATGATAATCCTCGGAGAGCGGATAGCTGCAGGCGTGGCTTGCCGCAGTCTTGGGCAGGGCAAAGGCAAGGCCGCCGAGTGTAGCAGCATAGGACAGGGCGCTTCTTGCGTCCTTATCACTGCCGTCGCGGTATGCTTTTTCGAGGTTCCCGAGAATGAGGCGGACGGCTTCCGCGGTCATCAGCTCGCATATCGGCTGATGATGTACGCTCCAGAAGCCCTCGAGAGCGTGGGCCAATGCGTCGAGCCCGGTGTTCATCGTCGTCCGCGGCGGCACACTAATGCACAGCTCCGGATCGACTATCGCGGCCAGCGGCATAAATGCCGGGTCGTTTATCGTCTTTTTCTCCGTGCCGTGGCTTATGACGGATACCTGCGTGACCTCGCTGCCGGTCCCGGCGGTGGTCGGTACTGCGACGACGGGCAGATGCACTGCCGGGAAGCGCCGATCACCGCGGTAATATTCTATTGCCTCGCCGCCGTCGAGCGTTATCGCGGCTGCAAACTTGGCCGTATCTATCGCGCTGCCGCCGCCGATGCCGATTATCGCGTCGGCTCCGTGCTCCCGGGCGAGCTTTACGGTCTCCACAACTCCGGAGAGCTGAGGGTTCTGCTCTACTCCGCCGAACACGGCGCACAGCTCGTCCATAGCGGAGACAAGCTCCTCGGCCTTCGGAGCGAAATGCCGCCCGCAGACGACGACGCAGCGATGCAGGCCGAGCTCAGAGAGCACATTATGCAACCCGGCGAATTTTCCCGCGCCGAAGAATATCTTTACCGGCTGGGAGTAGACAAAATCACTTACCATAAATACCGTCCTCGATAGCCGCTACCTGAACCGCGAACTTCTTCATGTTCTCCTTGCGCCAGTCCTCAAGGTCCTGGCACCATTCGGTCGCGAGGAAGGTCTTGACCATCTCTACGGCCATTTCGGGGCCGACTATCCAGCCGCCCATGCAGAGAATGTTGGCATTGTTTATGGCGCGGGCCATTTTTGCGGAATAGATGCCCTCGCAGGCCACGGCGTACACGCCCTTGAACTTGTTGGACACGACGCTCATACCGGCACCTGTACCGCATATGAGGACGGCCCTGCCATATTCACCCTGCTGCACCAGCGGGGCGACCTTGTCGGCGACCGCGTAGTAAGGGATGACA
>CAKTNU010000022.1 GCA_934589325.1 uncultured Oscillospiraceae bacterium
GTGAGGTTGTAGTCAACGGAACCGTCATCGTTCTGAACGACGTCAACATCGCCCATGCCATAGTAGGTGTAATCGGTACCGTTGTAGGCAACGGTCTCGCCCTCTATGCCGTGGTGAATGATCGCGCCGCCGCGGTCAGCAGCAAGTAGACCGCCGGTGAAGCTGGAGACGACTTCCTCATCATACGCGGTGGTATAGAAGAAGGGGCTGAACTTCTGGCCAAAAGTAGCGGTTGCATAGACCAGAGTGGACGTGTTCTCCTCGACAGGTGCTGCAGTCTCTTCTGCAGGTGCTTCGGACTCGGCGGGTGCGGGAGTGCTGGAGTTGCCGCATGCGCAGAGAGCAAGAACCATAACAAGAGCCAGAACCAGAGCGAGGATCTTCTTGATGTTGCTCATTTTCATTTTTCCTCCTTGATAGGATTTTATTTATTAAACGCGGGCTTTCATATAATATATAGCCCTGCGGTTAATAACGGGATCAGAATACGTCCGTAGCGACTGCCTGACGGCGGGAGAACGCCAGTGCGAACACCGCGCACAGTATCACGGCGCCGACGGCAAACGCGATATCGGACGAATTGAGCTTTTCGGGCGCCGCTATCGCGGTAATGCCCTCGGCCAAAAGAGCCGCGGCGGTGAGGATGATGCCGAACACCGAGGCCGATGGGAGATTGCCCGAAACCTTTTCCACCTCCGAGCGCTTGAGCTTATCTCCGGCGCGGAGCAGCGCGAACACCGCGGTGCTGACGTACCAGAGCGGCACGACGGAAAACACGAAGGGGAGTATCACATACATGAGCTTTCCGGCCCCGGACGGGAGCCACAGCGCAGCGAGATATGCAAGCCAGCCGACAACGGCGGCAGGAGCAAGAATACGGCCGCTTTTCTTAGCAGCGGCAGCATCGCAGAAGCGGAAATATGCCCCGACGTAAACGGGAACGGACTTCACCCGGCCCTTACTGTCAAGCGTGTCGGAAAACTCGTAATCGCGGACATATTTTTTCTTTGCCATTGAAACTCATCCCTGCCGGCTTTTGCAGGCGCACCAGCGGGTTGCGCCGGTGCAAATTGCTAAAGTCGGTTTACATATTGTGATATGTCATTATATCTGAATTATTACCATTTGTCAATGATGACCACGGCAAAGAAAGCACAAAGTCCACCGCTGGCGCACAAGTGTTTCTGTAGCACTATACACAAAAGCCGGATCGCAACCGTCGGATTCGTAAGATTATGCATTACGTTTTGTAATGTATATGTATATTTCGACGGGAATCTTCCCACGAGCTCTTCCTCTTTGGGGAAAATGCAGTACAGTGCAGGATAGTACGCGATAATACGCGGCAAAATCCCATCCGCTCATATCGGGCAGATGGGATTATACATCATTATTCATGTCATTGCAAGAGGTTTTTCAGGCTTTGCCACAGTTCTATGATCTTGAATTTGAATAAATAACCGTTTTCTTCGCTGATTATGCCATAATCTTCTGCGTCCATCGCGGCTCGGAGTTCATCCTCGGTCACGGCGCCTGTGCACAGCGGCGGAAAAGCCACACACCACCAGTTGTGCCCTTCGCCATCGCCGAGTATCACACGCAGGGATTCATATTCCCCTGCCGGGAGCGCAAAATTTTCATAGCGCCGCGTCGGGTACTTCTCCCGGCGGAGCGTGACACGCACGCTCCGCCCCTCGGCGGCAAGGCCGGCGGCTTCGGCGATGCCGGCAGTATTCCGCGAAATTATTTCCCGCGCCTCATCCGCATCCGCCGCATTTTCGAGCCTCGGGCGCAGATAGTCCAGCACGGCATCGCGCACGCGCAGCTTTATTGCCTGCTCCTGCGCATCGTCCGAGGCGGCAATGACATGCAGCCGTATCAGCCGTGAGCTTATGGAGCTCTGCCGCGCCTCCGCCCATGCTCCTGCGCACAGACTCACGCACAGCGCCAGCAGCGCCGCCAGTTCCCATATTTTAAGCGTCCTGCTCTTACTATTATAATCATGCATAACGAAACCGCCTTTACTATGTATTTACACACAGTATCGGCGGTTATTCTGATTTTTATACAGGATGCTTCAGAGCAATCTGCCGACGTTGCCGGCAATGCAGCAAAAACCGTACTCGCCATTGAGTTCATCCCGCGCCGCTCCTGCGGCGGCCATGTCGGTAAACACTCCGAAAACGGCTGAGCCGGTGCCGGTCATGACCGCGCCGAGCGCACCGTGGTCGATAAGCACGCTCTTTATCGCGGCTACGGTCCGCATGCGCCTGTCGCTCACATCCTCAAAGACGTTATACATCCGGCGGCATATCTCCGGCAGCCCGCCGCGCTCGAGCGCGGATACCAGACCTGCGGTATCCGGATGGCGGCGAAGGCTGATGCCGTCGAGCTTGCGGAACAGCTCCGGAGTAGATATTGAAAAATGCGGCTTGCAGATAACATAGATGCACTCCGGCATCGGCGGCAGAGCGGACAGCAGCTCGCCGCGGCCATGAGCCAGCATAGTGCCGCCGCGGATGCAGAAGGCGACATCCGAACCGACCTCCGCGCCCAGTTCCTCGAGCCGCTCCGCGCTGAGGCGGCTTTCAAACGCACGGTTCAGCCCTCGCAGCACCGCCGCCGCGTCCGACGAGCCACCGCCCATACCGGCACCGACAGGGATACGCTTGTCAATGCGGATGCTCATCCCCGGCTCCGGCTCTCCTACGGCGGCAAAAAATCTCTTCGCCGCCCGAACCGCGAGGTTCCTGTCGTCCCCGGGAATGAAGGGCAGACTCGTCCTCGCGGATATCCTGCCGGAATCGTTGAAGCTCATGCGCACATCGTCGCACAGTGAAACGGTCTGCATTATCATGGCCATGTCATGATATCCGTCGGCTCGCCGCGCCGTGACGTCCAGCGAGATATTTATTTTTGCATAGGCCTTTTCTATTATATCTTCACGCAAACAGATACACTCTCATTTCATAGGGTCTGGTAGTAAAGCCCTCGGATATGACGAAATTATGTTCATAATTGTTCAGCGCCAGCGCCGCCGTGCTGATCTTCAGGCTCTCCGGCGCATCGAAGCGCACTGCGTCCCGCGTGAACGAGCAGACAACGAGCAGCTTTTTGTCCTCATAGGTACGCAGATAGACATAGAGGTTTTTATCGTTCGGCAGCAGCTCCTGATAATCGCCATAGAGCGCTACGGGGTTTTCCTTGCGGAATTTTATGAGCTTCCGGTAGAAATTCAGCAGGGAATCGGGGTCATCCTCCTGTGCGGCAACATTTATCTCGGTATAATTGTCGTTTACGTAGAACCACGGCTTGCCGGTAGTAAAGCCGGCGTTTGCGCCGTCCGTCCACTGCATGGGCGAGCGTGCGCTGTCCCTGCAGGAGCGCTGCACCATTTCCAGCACCTTTTTCTTCGGCAGGAACTTTGATGCGATGCGCACGGCGTTGTGAGTCATTACGTCCTCATACATGTTCACATCCGGCAGGCGCAGGTTCAGCATGCCTATTTCCTGCCCCTGGTATATAAACGGTGTGCCGCGCTGGAGCATATACATTGCGGCCAGCATCTTGCCGCTCTCATTGCGGTAGGCCTCGTTTCCGTAACGGCTGATTATCCGCGGATGGTCGTGATTTTCAATATACAGCGCATTCCAGCCGCGCCCGGCCAGCTTATACTGCCAGTCGCTGAACGCCTTCTTCATCTTGATCAGGTTGAAGGGCAGCTGTACCATGTCTATCATGAAGCAGTCAGCCTCCATATGTGAGAAGGCGATCATCTCGTCGAGCACCTGATCCGGCCCCTCGGTTACATACTGCAGAGCGATATCTGCCGTAGTCAGCGGGCTCTCTCCGACGGTGAAGCAGTCGTAGCAGTCCAGCACGTCGCGCTTGAACTCCATAAGGTACTCATGCACCCTCGGGCCGTTCGAGTAATATTTATAGCCGTTTGCCGCGGGCAGCCACGGATATGAGTCGGGCAGGCCGTCAGTCTTGGAGATAAAGGTGATGACGTCCTCACGGAAGCCGTCCACGCCCATGTCCAGCCAGAACTGCATGATGCGCTTGACTTCCTCTCGCACCTTTGGATTATCCATATTAAGATCGGGCTGCTTTTTGGCGAAGAGGTGCAGATAATACTCATCCAGCCCCTCGTCGTATTCCCATGCGCCGCCCTCGAACATACTCGTCCAGTTGTTCGGCGGGCGGCGTTTGCCGCGCACGGTCTTGCCCGGCCGCCATATATAATAATCGTGATAGGGATTATCCTTGCTCTTGCGGCTCTCGATGAACCACTTGTGCTCATCGCTGGTGTGGTTGACAACGAGATCCACGAAAACGCGCATACCGCGATCATGCGCCCCGTCAAGCACCTGCCTGAACACGTCGAGGTCGCCGAACTCGGGGTTTATGTCCATGTAATCCGAGATATCATAGCCGAAATCCGCGTTAGGTGACGGATATATCGGCGAGAACCATATCGCGTCCACGCCGAGGCTCTTGATGTAATCCAGCTTTGCCAGCACGCCCCACAGGTCGCCGATACCGTCACCGTTGCCGTCGCAGAAGCTGCGCGTCCATATCTGGTACACCGACATCTCCTTATGCCACTGTTTTGATGCCATTACAGCACCCCCTTTTTCCTGCTGATATTTTACCACGTTTTTACGCCTCGCTCAACATTTTTTCGCACTTTTTGGGCAAACGCGTACATCTGGCGCAGTATCACATTTTTTGAGCTGCAAATTGCCGCCCCCCGGCTGCGTTCGCCGTACTCTCTGTCCGCTTTTGGTTCCCGAAAGATTTCTGTCCGCGTCGGTTTTGCGCATATATATTGACTTATTGCATAAAAACGGCTATAATATATATTTGTATAAGTATGTTTGAAAGGATATGCTTTTTCCATGAAAAAACGTTTATTCTCTTTTCTTTTGATCTTCATCCTGCTGCTCGGCCTTATGCCTGCGGCAATGGCGGATTATACCAATCTTGGTACGGCTGTCGCCGGCCAGTCCATGGACATTATTCTCGATAAGAACGAGTATTCCGCCGTTGCACGCACCTCCGGCAGCATCCCGACCGGCTGCGTTGTGGAAACCGAGCTGCGCGACGGCTCGTATCATCACTATCTGCGCGGCACTCCGACCTCCGCCGGTGAATATACCTTTACCTTGGCTTTCTCCGCCGACGGCACCAATCCCGGCAAAACCGTTACCTACTCCGGCCTCATCGTCGCCGCGACGCCGACCGTGTACACCCCCGGCAACATCAGCTGCTATCAGGGTGACGACGTGTCGATAGACCTGCGCGCCTCCGTCAGCGATTACGGCACGCTGAGCTACAAATGGTTTTATAACAACTACAACAGCAACCACGGCGGCACCGCAATAAGCGGCGCATCCGGCAGCAGCTATCGCCCCAGCACGGCCAACACCGGAGTGACCTATTACTACTGTGAGGTCACTAACACCAATAACGGCCAGACCGCTACCGTCATCACCACCCCCATATCCGTGACCGTTGACGAGGCCGCCGTGTCCTACATATCCGTCGTCAGTATGCCGAACCGCATGGAGTACACTGTCGGCGACTGGCTCGATGCTACCGGCATAAAGGTCCGCGTCGTATACACCAACGGCCGCACAGAGGATATCGATACCGGCTTTGGTCTCTACCCGACCGAGCTGCGCGACTCCGGCCGCATTGACATCACCGTCGATTACAAGGGCAAGGAATGTACCTTTACCGTCAACGTCAAGGAGGATGAGAAGAAGATCGCCAATATGAGCATCATCTCCAAGCCCTCCAAGCTCGAATATACCGTCGGCGACACTCTTGATACCGAGGGGCTCAAGCTCCGTGTGAGCTATACTGACGGCACCAGCGAGGACATCACCACCGGCTTTACCTGCTCCCCCACCACGCTCAGCAAAGAGGGAACTCAAGCAATAACCGTGACCTATGAGGGCAAGAGCACCAGTTTTACCGTCAAGGTCAAGGCCGCGGACGAGGTCAAAAGCATCTCTGTCGTCACTCCGCCGACCAAGCTCGAGTATAAGGTAGGCGAGAAGATAGACCTCAGCGGCCTCAAGCTCAGCGTCGACACCGGCAGCGAAGTCAAAGAGGTGACTACAGGCTTTACGGTATCGCCCAGCAGCTTCAGTAAAGCCGGCGAATACGAGGTCAAGGTAATATACGGCGGCAAGGAGACCACCTTCAGAGTCACCGTTACAGACGATGCCGCCGAGACCCCGTCCGCCAGTGAGTCTCCGGCTTCTCCATCTGCTAGCAGCAGTGTGCAGCAGCCCGCGAAGAAGTCCAACGTTCTGCTTGTGGCAGGTATAATCGCGGCTATCCTCGCACTCGCCGCGCTCGGCGCATATGTCTATGTCATGAACCGCGGCGGCAAGCGCAGAAGATAAGATGTTTTTAAATTGTATCATTCGTTCCCGGCTCCTGAGTCGGGAACGAATGATACGAAAATTTTTACCTGTATCATGCCAAGAAAAATGCGAAAAGTTATTGACATAAGGTATATAAATATGGTATTATCTCTTGGCTGAATAGGGAACGGCCATGCGGGTGTAGTTCAATGGTAGAACACCAGCCTTCCAAGCTGGATACGTGGGTTCGATTCCCATCACCCGCTCCACTAAGCTGGGTGCGGCTTAATATGCGCCAATAGCTCAGCAGGATAGAGCAACTGCCTTCTAAGCAGTAGGTCGGGGGTTCGAATCCCTCTTGGCGTGCCATTTGATATAACATCCGAAAGGATTTTATATATAACTTAATATGGTGGGATTAGCTCAGTTGGCAGAGCACCGGATTGTGGTTCCGGGTGTCGTGGGTTCGAGCCCCATATCCCACCCCACGCTTAAGAGGCCGGCTGTGCCGGCCTCTTTAAAGCCTTAATCAAATAATTTTGGGATGTAGTGTAATGGTAACACACCGGACTTTGACTCCGATATAGTGGGTTCGAGTCCCGCCATCCCAGCCACGCGCCCCAGTAGCTCAGCAGGCAGAGCACCTGCCTTTTAAGCAGGGTGTCCGGGGTTCGAATCCCCGCTGGAGCACCAAAAAGTGAGCATTTTTGTTATCGTCAAAAATGCTCGCTTTTTCTTATATTTTTTCAGTCTGATCACTTTTTATAAACTTTTGTGCCGCAATTTCTGCCATGACCTCTCTGCAGAACCTGCCGCTATTTGTCTTTCTTCTGGATCAAACTCATGAGCATATGCCCTTCGCGCTGCCGGAAGCTTGACAAAAGAAAATATGCGCCGTATATTACGGAAGGAAAATTTATTTCGCACAAAGCATGATAAGGAGACCGTATATGAAAAGCCTGCAGGACTTTCCCCGTATTCCGCTGGCGGTGCTGCCTACGCCCATCCAGCGGCTCAACAATATCAGCCGCATACTCGGCACGAACGTATATATAAAGCGTGATGACCTGACCGGCATCGGTCTTGGCGGGAACAAAGTGCGCAAGCTGGAGTTCTTGCTGGCAGATGCGAAGCAGAAAGGTGCCGAGGTCGTATTCACAACAGGCGGAGCACAGTCAAATCATGCGATGCTCACGGCTGCCTGCGCAAAAAAGCTGGGCATGACGCCGATACTCATCCTTAAAAAACGCGGTGTGACCGAGCGCAAGGGCAATCAGCTGCTTGAATATCTAATGGACACCGATGTCCGCTTTATGGATACCGACAGCTATGACGACATATACGCAGAAATGGATCGTGTCGGCCAAGCCCTCGGCCGCCCGTACTACAAGATACCCTGCGGCGGCTCAAATGCTATAGGTGCGCTGGGCTATGTTGCCTGCATGAAAGAGATTGCCGACACGGGCATGCATTTCGATTTTGTCTGCTGCGCCGAAGGCAGCGGCGGCACCCACGCCGGGGTCGCGCTCGGCGCGAAGCTGTTCATGCCGGGCACGCAGACTATCGGCTTCATGGTAGACTCCGATCCGTTTGACGTTATAACCACGCGCATAATGCAGGAGACTGCCACGCTGCTGGAGCTGGACTTCGTGCCGACGGCCGATGATGTACACCTTGTCGATATGTGCGGTCCGGGTTACGCGATAGCTTCGGAAGAAGGAAACGCCGCGATACGCATGATGGCCGCAAATGAAGGTCTGTTTCTGGATCCCGTGTACACCGGCAAGGCGTTTGCCGGACTGGTAAAGCTGGCTCGCGAGGGCAGCTTCGGTCCGGATAACAATATACTGTACCTTTATTCGGGCGGTGCCGGCGGCCTGTTTGCGATCGATATCGACCTCGGCTGAGTTCTATAATATCTAGAATATATGGCAATTTACCGTTCTGATAATAAGACCGGGACTGCAGATGCAGTCCCGGTCTTATTATATATTCACATTATGGTCACAGGGTGAAAATATGATTGTACTGCCCGACGGGGAACATGACAGCGCATATCATGCATATTTTGCCCTCGCCGTTTATGAACAGCAGCGGCTCCCACTCATCGGATCCAATCTCGGCAAGCGTTTTATCTCGCATCCCGGTCACATCGGCAAATCCGTCGCCCGAAATGTCGCCGTAATCGCCATAAAATGTCTCGACCGCTGCCGCGGCTGCCGTGCGCAGATGATCCGGCAGATCAGTCTCTTCTATGCCGCAGGCCGCTGCAAGGTCGGCGTTGTTCATCTCACGGTTCTCGCTTGTGTTCATGCTTGCAGTGTAATACTTTATGTAATCGTTCGGATAGTACACCGAGACCAGCACGGACGTGATGTCACCGTTTTCAAATACCTCGCATTTTACCTCTCCGCTTACAAGACTCATGCCCGTCTGCATGGCCTCGAGCTCACTCTCTATTATGGGGCGGAGCGCATCGTCAAAGCGCTTGTTTATTTTCTCCGCGGCTTCGCTGCCGCCGGAGAATGCGGGTATTTTGTAAGAATAGTTATAATCATTGCCGACAGAGTCAGTATAAGTACCGCTTTCATCCATGGTAAAGTACACTTCTGGCTTCTCGGGCTCTTCCGAGCTTCCCGCCACACTGCCGCAGGCGCACAATACGCAGAGAGCCGATATACACAGGAGAACTGCAATTATTTTTTTCATGTAAACATCTCCTTTCGGCTTATATTTTACTGCACCGTGCAGTAAAACTCCACATAATAATTCTTAAGTTATGCTGCCCCTGTCGATCGAGGGTATAAACTTCTTGTATATTCAAACTCATGTCCGCCGATCTCTATTCTGAGCGTGAATGTCAGAATATCGCCGTCCTGGAGCGGCTGGGGCAGGCTGACGGCGAACAGACGATACTCTCTCTGCTCAACAGTCGGCTCACTGCCGGGGCGTGAAACAGTCACTTCTTCCGTTCCGTCCGAAACAGAGACCGCATCTCCGTTCAGCTCCGTTCCGTTCAGAGCAAAAACCAGCTCCGCATCCTCTGCACCGCTGCCGAAAAGTCTGATTCCGTATGCTCCGCGCTCCGCATCGATATCATAGCGTATCTCCGGCCCGGAGCCGCAGCTTTTCTCCGCTATGTACTCCTCGTCAGCGGTTGCACCCTCACGGTCAACGGTCATACGGAGGGTCACCACCGGCAGTGCGCCCTCTCCGAAGCTTTGCTCATAAGCTGCAATGTCCTGCGGCACCCACATAAAAACGGTTGACCAATGCCCGGTGTCTATATTCTCTCGCGGCAGCTCAAATGCTACAAGCGTCTCGCCGCTTCGTCCGTCAACGGCCTCCACGTGGGCAGAGCTGACGCTTTGCGGGTCGGCTATCACGGCGTCGACCGCACAGTAAGAGCCGTCTATATACGCAAAGTATATGCCGCTTCCGTCAAGTGAAGGCTCCCTATCCGGAGCAGCCGACTCTGCCGGCAGCGGCGTCGGCAATGGCAGGGGACCCGCCTCCTGTTTTGTCTCCCCGAAGGCCAAAATACACAGCAGCAGCACAAATGCGGCCGCAAAATATACTTTTCGCAGCTTCTTTTTTCCCGGTGCGGCAGTAATATCATTTCCGCTGCAGTTGAACTCATCAGGCAGCGGCGCAGCCGACGGCGGCAGCGGCGAAAATTCGTCCGTTTGTCTGTTTTTCATGCGTATTATTTGCTGTGCACGTCGAGCTGCTGGTACGGGCACTCGACGCCAAGCCCACGCAGTCCGAGCAGCAATCCGCGGTTCATGCTGCGCTGCGCCGCATAAATGTTCTTTTCCGTGACATCCACGCAGAAGCGCAGCACGACAGCAGAGCTTCCCAGCTCCTGCACGCCCAAGTACACCGGCACCGCGTTCATCTGTTCGCTGTTTGCGGCATATATCTTCTCAAGCAGCGCAGGCAGCTTCGCCTCCAGCCATTCCAGATCGATCTCATAAGGTATGCCCACATCGACAACGGCTTTTGAACTTCTGTCGGAACGGTTGAGGATATTGCGCATGTCTGCGTTGTTTATGATCTTTATATTATCGCTCGAGTCGGTTATGCTTGTCGTGCGCAGGCCGATATCCGTAACAGTGCCGCGAAAACCGCAGACCTCGACTATATCGCCGACGTTATACTGATTTTCAAACAGCATGAACAGTCCGGTGACCATATCCGCAATAAGACTCTCCGCACTGAAGCCGACTATCAGTGCCAGCACACCGACACTCGCAACGACCGCCATAATGTTCACGCCGAGTATCGTCAGGCCCCAGCACAGTATAACGAGCGCGGCAGTGTAGCGCAGGATACTTGTGCTGAGTGTAATTATGCTCTTCACGCGGTGACTTTTCGGCTTCGGCAGGCCGAGGAGCAGCACCAGCAGATGCTCTGCAGCCATCACAGCCGCAGCCATGGTCAGCAGACGCAGCAGAGTCTCCGCACCGAGCCGTCCCTTGCTCTCCAGCAGCTCCGTCTGAAATACGCCTTCGCTGAATCCAAGCACCAGCAACACGGCCAATATTATGACCAATATCACAAGAGAAAAACAAGATCTTTTTTTCATGGTATTCACTTCCCGTTTATTTTACTTTTTACCATCAGTTAACAAGGGCAGACACGCCTGACAGCATGTCTTTTCGGTGCTTTTTGCCCTTTTCGCCTTGACGGGCGTCAGCCCGTCTGCGTCTCAAAAAACAAAAATCACACAAAAATCCAAAGCTGTCAGGTGCGAAGCAGTTTTGCCGAAGCAAAAATGCGTTCAGGCAATGAAAAGCCCGCAGGCAATACTTGTGTATTGTCAAGGGCTTTGAGGCAGCATGGGCGTATTTCTGCCCGGCAAAACCGTGTCTGCCCTTGTTAACTGATGGTATGTTTATTATATAATATACCTGTTTTTAATGCAAGGCCGATCCCGCCAACTTGAAAAGCTCTATGACATATGATAAAATCAATAAGGCAATTTCAGCGGGAAACGACAGGCTTTGCGCCTGTCGGCCGTCCAGATCGGCCTGTGAGGTGGCATATGAAAAAACTCAATTTACTGAAATACATGAGTGTTCTGATGTTTTTTTCAGCGCTTGTGCGGGCTTTTTTTGCCTTTACGTGTCTGAATTTCTTTGCATCGGCAATGAATCTGCGGCTGTTTGATGCAGCTCACATTCTGCTGTACCGCGCCGCGATAGCTTCTGCGATACTCGGCGGAGTACTGGAGCTCATTGCAGGGTTCTTAGGCGCACTGTACTGTGAAGAGCCGCTGCTGGCACACCGGTGCATCATATGGGGCGCGGCAGCGTTGGCACTCGGAACCGCAGCAAATGTGATGCAGATAATAGTCGGCTACGGCGCAAGCATATATGTCTGGTTGTCCGGAGCCGTGATCCCGGCTGTGTACATTATCGGCGCGGTACAGCTGAAGCACAGCATAAAAGCGTGATTTTTATAAATTGACCTTGTCGGTCGATACTGATCTATACCGGAAATTCAAAAACATCTATGGGTGTTAAAACCCATAGATGTTTTTTCATTTGGAATTAACGATGGCGCGTGTCACTCCTCAAGCACTTCTCCGCCGGTCACCTTCTTTTCGAACTTGGACATAAGTATCGGAGAGAAGATACCGATAACACTCAGAACTATGAGAACCCAGCTCACGGGAGAGGCAAACAGGCAGCCTATATCGCCGCCGCTGACTCGCAGCGCTCCGCGCAGGCCCTTTTCGCTGATCGGGCCGAGTATCAATGCCAGAACAACGGCCGCAGTGTTGAGGTCAAACTTACGCATCAGGTAGCCGAGTACGCCGAAGATGAGCATTACGACGACATCGCTGAGGTTCTTATGTATCGCATAGGAGCCGACAAAGCACAGCACCGTAACGCAGGGGATGAGTATTGCGTCGGACAGACGGGAGATGTGCGCAAAGCCGCGGCAGCCAAGGGTGCCGATCGCAAGCATGAAGAACTGGACGAGCACGAAGCCCGCAAAGAAGGTGTAGGTCATTGCGGCGTGCTTGGTGAACAGTTCGGGTCCCGGGGCAAGTCCCTGAATAACAAGGCCGCCCATGAGCACCGCGGTGACGGATTCGCCGGGGATGCCGAGGGTCAGCATGGGTATCAGGGAGCCGCCGGTGACGGCGTTGTTTGCAGCCTCGGAACCGCAGACGCCTTCGATGGCACCGTGGCCGAAGTCCTCCTTATGCTTGGAGAACTGCTTCGCGTTGTTATAGCCCATGAAGCAGGCGATGGATGCACCTGCGCCGGGCAGTATGCCGATGATGTTGCCGATTATCCAAGAGCGGATAACAGTCGGCCACAGCATCTTTTTCTCTTCCTTGGTCAGCATGATCTTGTCGGAGAATTTCTTGGCTCTTTCGCGTTCGACTATCTTCTTCTCGGCAAGGATAAACACCTGGGACATCGAGAACAGTCCGATGAGTGCGCAGGTAACGTTGATACCCTCTGCGAGGAAGGCCTGGCCAAACATGAAGCGCATGGTGCCGTCGATGGGATCAAGGCCGATGCAGGAAATGAGCAGGCCGAGAGCACCGGACATAAGTCCTTTGACGATGCTCTTGCTGGAAACTCCCGCGATAATGGTCAGGCCGAAGATACCGAGCCAGAACTTTTCCGCCGACATGAACTTCAGCGCCAGCTGAGCGAGAATGGGAGCGAAGAAATACAGCGAGATGCAGCTGAGCAGGCCGCCCCAGAAGGAGCTCCAGCAGGCGGTGGCAAGCGCCTTGCCCGCCTGACCCTTGAGCGTCATCTGGTAGCCCTCTATTGCGGTCGCGGCAGATGCCGGGGTGCCGGGGGTGTGGATGAGTATTGCGGATATTGAGCCGCCGAAGATAGCGCCGCAGTAAATGGCGCCGAGGACGATAAGTCCGGTGTCGGCAGGCATGGTGAAGGTCAGCGGCAGCATGAGCGCAACGCCCATTGCGGCCGATAGGCCGGGCAAGCAGCCGATGACTATGCCGAGCGTAACGCCGCCGACCATTGCAAGCAGGTTTATCCAAGTCAGAGCGCTTATAAAGCCCTGACCCATTTGCTGTAAGGTTTCAAGCATTGTTCATTCCCTCCTTTAAAACAGCAGTCCGGAAGGGAGCTTGACGCCGAGGAACTTCACAAAAGCGAAGTAGATCAGCAGGTTCATGACGACAACGGAAATTATCGTCGGGACTATGCGCACCTTCAGGTACAGCAGCGACGCAAGCATGAATACGATAGTTGCGGTGAAGAATCCGAGGTACTTTATCATAACGAAGTACAGTGCCGTCAGCGCAAGTGAAATAACGAACTGCACGGGCTTGAAGCCAGCGAACACCTCGGAAGCTCCGCTCTCAACACCGAACTTGCGGGCGGAGATTATCATCTGGACAAGATACAGGGTCGTAAGAGCAAAGAGCAGAATTATTGTGAACAGGGGATAGGTCTTGCTCTCTTCGGTCAGCTTGAAGCTGTAGACGTAGAAAAACGCACACACAGCATACATGAAGCCGACGACGCCTATATCGGTTTTCTTCATCTTCAAGGGACGATCCCTCCTATAAATCTTTGATTACCGGTGCAGGGGAGC